>JBPCLX010000228.1:0-8261 GCA_051002815.1 Gemmatimonadaceae bacterium | reverse complement strand
CCAGCGGCATCGTCCCGGCACTTTCGCGAGACAACCCCTTCACTTCGGAGCGCGCGCGTCGCGAGTTGGGGTGGGATCCGCCGTTTCATCCTGAGCAGTCCATTCCCGCGGCCTTCCGCTGGCAGCGAGAGCATTCCGGCAGCAGATAGAAGGCTCCGGACACAAGAAAGGGCGCAACGTGGTCGCGCCCTTCCTGCATAAACCGATGCTGATTACGGCGTCATAGTATCGTGTACCATGCCGGTGTCCATCATCATGGTGGTATCCATCATCATGCTGGTATCCGCAGGCGCCGGCGTCATGGCGGCTCCGGTGTCGGTCATGGCGGCATCATCGTCCGTCGCACACGCGGCGGCAAGCAGCATTACTGCGGCAATAAGGGTAAGGCGCTTCACTTAGTACTCTCCTAATGGGGGGCAGTTTGTCGTGCAGCCTTTTGACACGCACCAGCTCTGCGGCACGGGGCCAAGCGGCAAGTATACTACCGACGTGAAAATGGCTGTCAAGAGCGAGAGCCGCCGTGGTCCATTGCGAGAAGCGCACCCGAACACGCCTTTGATGTCCGTTTCCGGTACTGGCACATGCAGCTGATCGAACTTGCACAGGCGGCCAGCCTTCCGATGGTCGGCCGAGATGTGGAGATCACGTCGATCTCAACCGACACCCGTACGCTCGAGCCCGGTGCGCTGTTCGTGGCCATTACCGGTGCCCGGCGACAGGGCATGGCTTACGTCACCGAGGCACTCGATCGGGGCGCGGTGGCGGTATGTGGCTCGGCGCCGGTGCAAGGCGTGCCGACCTTGCTCAGCGGAAACCCTCGACGCGCCCTGGCGGCGCTCGCCGCCGCCTTCCACGGTTTTCCGGCGCGCGCACTGCCACTAATCGGGATCACTGGTTCGTTAGGAAAGACGTCGACCGCTCAGCTGCTCGAAGCCGTGCTGCGCGAAGCCGGACTTCAAGCTGGTGTGATCGGCTCCCTTGGCGTCCGTTTCGGCACGGATGTGCGCGATACCGGAATGACCACGCCGGAGGCGACGCAGATTCACGCCGCGCTGAGCGCGTTCCTGGAGCGGGATGCGAGGCTGGCGTTGATGGAAGTGACCACTCACGCGATCGTGCAGGATCGCGTCGCTGGCCTGGTGTTCGCCATGGGAATCCTTACTAATCTCGTGGACGACGAGCATTTGGAATTTCATCCGACGCCGGAGCACTACATCCGCACCAAGACGCGGTTCTTCGGAATGCTGGCGGACGGCGCTCCCCTGGTGCTCAACGCCGATGACGCCACCGTCCGCTCCGTCACCGGCGGACTGCGCCGCCCGCTGATTCGCGTCAGCAGAATGGCGTCGGACGAGATGGATGTCACCGTGCAGGCCGTGATGTTAGGTGCGGCCGGCTCCCGGTTCGAGCTGTTGGTCCGCCAACCGCTCATGCGTACGGACGGCAGCACCCTGGAGCCGCTCACCCTTCCGCTGGAGCTGTCGTTGCTCGGCAGCCAGCAGGTAACAAACGCCGCTCTCGCTACCACGGCTGCGCTGCTCGCCGGAGCCGCACCCGATGCCGCACAGCGGGCACTGGCAACCATGCCAGCGGTTCGCCGGCGCATGCAGGTTGTCCACTCGCGAGATCCATTCGTGCTCGATGACACCGTGGGGAATCCGGCCAGCATGCTCGCCGTATTCGAGACGGCCGCGACGATTCCTCACGAGCGGTTGTTCGTTGCCTACGCCGTACGCGGTGCGCGCGGCGCAACCATCAACCGATGCAACGCCGAGGCGCTTGCCGCTGGCCTGGCGACCATGCCGGGGAAGCTCATAGTCACGACGAGCGATGATGAGACGGACGAGCGGAACCTCGTCACGGATGAAGAGAGCGCTGCCGCGCACATAGTGTTGAGGGAGCGTGGAATCCCGTTTCAAGCAGAACCATCGGTTCGAACAGCTGTCACCAGGCTCCTAGAGCACGCAGGCGCGCGCGATCTGGTGCTCCTTCTTGGCGCGCAGGGGATGGATGCCGGTGCGGCGATGGCGCTGGAGGAGATCGCCGCGCGAACGCACGTGGCTTAGCGACAAATGCTACCCGCCCGTGTGCGCGGGCGGTATGTTGCGAGGGCACCCTACATCGCACGCGACCCGCCGATGCCGATCGCGCTACCCGAACTTCTCCCCTCGGGCCAGGTGCGTGGCGCCTGCCCGCACGACTGCCCTGATACCTGCGCCACCCTGGTGACCGTCCAGGACGGGCGCGCCGTGCGCATCCAGGGGGACCCGGCGCATCCGGTGACCCAGGGTTTTCTCTGCGCCAAGGTCAACCGCTATCTCGATCGGACGTATCATCCCGACCGGCTGCTTACGCCGATGCGCCGCATCGGAGCCAAGGGAGAGGGGCGGTTTGCTCCGGTGAGCTGGGAAGAGGCGCTCGACGAAATCGCCGGGCGGCTCCGCGCCATCGTCGACGAGTGCGGGGCGGAATCCGTACTTCCCTATTCGTACAGCGGCACGCTGGGACTCATCCAGAACAGCTCGCTGGACCGGCGGTTCTTTCACGCGTTAGGCGCATCGCGGCTCGCCCGCACGATCTGTTCGACCGCTGGCGAGGCCGCCCTCAGGTATACGCTCGGCGCCAAGATGGGTGCGGATGGAGAATCGATGCCGCGCAGCGACCTCGTCATTCTATGGGGAACCAACACCCTCACCTCCAATCCGCATCTCTGGCCGTTCGTCCTCGAGGCGCGGGCAAACGGAGCACCCGTCATCGCCATTGACCCGATCCGGACGCGCACCGCGGCGCAATGCGATGAGTGGATTCCGATCCGGCCGGGCACCGACGCGGCGCTCGCGCTCGGCATCATGCACGTGCTGTTCGCCGAGGGACTCGAGGACCGCGACTACCTGGAACGCCACACGGTGGGTTCGCAGCAGATGCGTGTGCGGGCGGGCGAGTTTCCGCCAACCCGGGTCGCGGGCATCACCGGACTTCCGGAAGGGACCATCGTCAGGCTGGCACGCCGTTACGGCGCCGCAAGTGCGGCATTCATTCGGATGAATTACGGGCTGCAGCGTCACGGCGGCGGTGGCGCGGCAGTGCGCGCAATCGCGGCACTGCCGGCCGTGAGCGGCCACTGGCGGCAGCCGGGCGGCGGCGTGCAGCTGAGCACCAGCAGCACCTTCGCCTTCAACTCGGCGGCGCTCGAACGGCCGGACCTCGGGCCGCCGGCCCGAACCATCAACATGATACGGCTCGGCGACGCCCTCACCACGCCTGACGCGGGAGTCGGCGGCCCGCCGGTCAAGGCACTCGTCGTCTACAACTCCAACCCGGCCGCGGTGGCGCCCGATCGCAATACCGTCACGCGGGGCCTGCGACGCGAGGATCTGTTCACGGTGGTGCTCGAGCACTTTCAGACCGACACCGCCGACTATGCCGATTTCGTATTGCCGGCGACGACTCAGCTCGAGCACTGGGACATCCACCTCGCCTACGGCCATCTGTACGCGACGCTCAACCGGCCGGCGATCGCCCCGGTCGGCGAATCCAAGCCTAACAGCGAAATCTTCAGGCTGCTCGCGGCGCGCCTCGGGCTGACGGATCCGTCGCTGAGCGACGACGACATAACGATGATTCGCCAGGCGCTCGACAGCACGCACGAGCGCATGCGGGGTATCACGTTCGAGCGACTTCTCGAGAACGGCTGGGCCCGGCTGAACGTCCCCCATCCATGGGCGCCGTTCGCCGGTGGCGATTTTCCGACGCCGAGCGGCAAGTGCGAGCTCTACTCCGAGCGGATGGCGGCGATGGGACTCGATCCACTTCCCGGCTTCGTGCCACCACACGAGTTTCCGGAAAGCGTACCCGATCTGGCGGCGCGGTTTCCGCTCACGCTGGTGTCCTCTCCGGCACACACCTATCTCAATTCCACCTTCGTGAACGTGCCGGTACTAAGGCGCGCGGCGCGGGAGCCTGAGCTGTTGCTCCACCCCGACGACGCCGAGCCGCGGGGGATCATCGCCGGTTCGCGCGTCACGGTGCATAACGACCGGGGCGCGTTCTCGGCGCTGGCTCGCGTGGAGGACGGCATTCGCCCCGGAACCGTCTGGGCGCCGTCGATATGGTGGACGAAGTTCGCGGCCGACGGACGAAACGCAAACGATACCACCTCGCAGCGCGAGACCGATCTCGGCGCCGGCGCGGTATTCTACGATAATCTGGTGGACGTCACGCTCGAGCCGGTCGCCGGTAGCGGCGCGCTCGAGTCGCAGTCGACTCCACTGCCGAAACAGGAGAATCTCTAATTGTCGTCGCTTCCCCGCACCTACGGTGCCCTGCGCCGTTCCACCTGGGCCGATCCTTCGTACGCATGCCGCTCCGTCAAGGACGAGATGCGTGCCAACCTGCTTGCCCGCCTGTCGAACGACGGGCCGCTGTTTCCCGGGGTGATCGGGTACGAGGAAACGGTCGTGCCGCAGCTGGTGAACGCGGTGCTGTCGCGCCACAACTTCATTCTGCTCGGACTCCGCGGGCAGGCCAAGTCCCGGTTGCTCCGCGCCCTTGCCACGCTGCTCGACGCCGAGATGCCGATCGTCGGTGGCAGCGAGATCAACGACAATCCGTTCGCTCCGATTTCCCGATTCGCCAAGTTGCGCCTGACCGAAGCAGGCGACGATACTCCAATCGACTGGGTGGGCCGCGAGGCGCGGTACGTGGAGAAGCTCGCTACGCCTGACGTGACTGTCGCCGACATCATCGGCGATCTCGATCCGATCAAGGCGGCCCGCGGCGGCCATGCATTCGCCGACGAACTGACCATCCATTACGGAATGCTGCCACGCGCCAACCGCGGCATCTTCGCCCTCAATGAGCTCCCCGACCTGGCCGGCAAGATCCAGGTGGCGATGTTCAACATCATGCAGGAAGGAGACGTGCAGATCAAGGGATATCCGGTCCGCCTCCCGCTCGACGTTCTCCTCTGCTTTACGGCGAATCCCGAGGACTACACGGCTCGCGGCAAGATCATAACGCCGCTCAAGGACCGGATAGGCAGCGAGATCCTGACTCACTATCCCGAGGACGTGCAGCTCGGCATCGAGATTACCAGGCAGGAAGCATGGACCGGACGCGAGCTGCCTGTACGCATTCCGGACATCGTTTCCGAAGTGATCGAGCGTGTGGCGTTCGAGGCACGCACCGACAAGCGAATCGACAAGCGCTCGGGCGTCTCTCAGCGAATGCCGATCACCGTCACCGAGCTCGCCGTCTCCAACGCCGAGCGCCGAACGCTGCGCGCGGAAGAGGAGGAAATCGTTCCGCGGATAAGCGACATCTATGCGGCGCTTCCCGCGATGACGGGCAAGATCGAGCTCGAGTACGAAGGGGAGCTGATCGGCAGCCACGCCATCGCGCGCGAACTGATCCGCCGCGCGGCCGACACGGTATTCGATGGTCGCGCCGGCGGTTGCAACACCGACGACGTGGTCATCTGGTTCGACGAAGGAAACGCGCTCGAGGTGGGTGACGAAGTGGGGGCGCGGGCGATGCTCGAAGGCTTTCAGCGGGTGCCCGGTCTGGTCGCGCTGGTCCGCAAGGTTGGGCTGGCGACCGAAGGCGACACACCCGGGACCGTCGCCGCATGCGAGCTGGTCCTCGAGGCGCTGGTCGCGCGCAAGAAGATCTCACGCTCCGATGCAGGACGATACGGCCGGGCCACCGCGCCCGAGCGCCGGAGGCCTAACCAGGATCTGTTCGGCGGAGGCTTCTCGGCCTGATGCCCGCCACGCGTGCCGTGGTGCGCGTGCGTCAGGCAACCCCGGACGACCTCGGCATGGTCGTGGAGCTGCGCCTGGCGCTCGTCACCGAGCACCGGAGCAGCATCATCTATGGCCGAACGCGCCACGACATGCTCGCCCGTGCACGGAAGCTCTTTCTCTCCCAGCTTCGCTCTCCCCGGGAAATTACCCTGCTCGCCGATCGAGCCGGCCAGGTGGTGGGAATATTGCGGTGCGTGGACACTGCTGGCCACCCGTTGCTGTACCCCGATCGGTACGGATACATCTCATCTGTGTTCGTACGGCCCGAAGCGCGCCGTCAAGGCGTGCTGCGCGCCCTGCTGCTCTCCGCGGAGCGCTGGTGCCGCGAGCGAGGCCTCGACGAACTGCGCCTGCATAACGCCGCAGACAATCCGCTGTCCAACGCCTCCTGGGAGGCACTCGGCTTTGGTATAGCCGAGCACCTGCGCATCCGCCGGCTGCCGGCGGAGGAGTAGTTCACCATGGCCGTGATCACGGTTTCGCGCATGTACGGCTCCGGCGGCTCAGAGGTCGCCCAACGCATCGCCACTGCGCTGGGCTGGTCGTTGCTCGACAACGCACTGGTCGACGCCGTCGCGCAGCGGCTGGGAGTGACAGCCGCCGATGTCGAAGCGGTCGAAGAGCGCGTTCCGACTCTCGTTCAGCGGCTGGCCGACGCAATGGTCTTCACCTCGCCCGAGCTCGCCCCAGCCACCACCGAGGCCCCAATGCCACCGAGCGACGAACGCGTGGTCGAGGTGACTCAGCGGATTATTTCCGAGGCGGTGGCGACCGGAAACGTGGTACTCGTCGGCCGCGGCGCGCAGTGCATGCTCGCTGCGAGACGAGACGCGCTGCACGCTTTCTGCTATGCACCAATGGATGCGCTGATCGCCCGAGTGGCCGCGCGTCGCGGGATTCCAGGCGACGAGGCGCGCCACGAAGTGGAGGAGATCAACTCCCAACGCGAGCACTATGTGAAGGCGCACTGGAAGCGGAAATGGAAGGCACATGAGAACTACCATCTGTGCCTGAACACCGGCTGGTTAGGTACGGAATGCGCGGCGGATCTCGTGCTCGTCGCTGCGCGGGAGCGCCTGGACATTTGAGGTCCCCATTGCGATGCCGCGTAGCGACCCTCGCCGCGCCTGCGGTGGCGCTGATCGCACTGGCCTGCGCTCAGGAGCCGGCGCGGGTTGGCGAGGTGCGCGCCTATCGTGAGCGGCTCGGCACACTGGCCAGGGCCGAAACCAGCGCGTCGGTGCCGCGCGGGCGGTACGCCCTCTCGGCGGTCAGCCTGAGGAGTACGGAGGGGATAACCGCCACCGGCCGTCTGCTCCGCCCGGTCACCGGGACCTGCCATCCGGCGGTGCTCCTCCAGAATGGCCGAGAAGAAAACAGCGCGGTGATCGGTCGGCTCCCCGACGAATTTGGCGATGTGGTCGTGCTCGCGCTCGACTACCCCGATGCGATGCCGATGGCGATTCAGCTGAGCGACGTCGTACAGCATCGGGACCGGCTGCATAACGCCGCCAGGGAGATACCCACCCAGTTCCTGCTGGGCGCCGAGTATCTGGCGCAGCGAAGCGATGTCGACAGCGCACGTCTGGCGATCGCCGCGACATCCTTTGCCGTTCCGTTCGCAACGATAGCCGCGGCAGCGGAGCCTCGCTTCAGGAACGTGGCACTGATTTACGGCGCCGGCGACCTTCCGCAGGTACTGGCCGCGAACCTGCACCTCGACCCGGCATTTCTGCGCCGGCCCGCGGCATGGCTGGCGATGCGTCCGTTCGCCGATTTCGCACCGGAACGGTTCATCCATCACATCGCGCCAAGGCCCATCATCATGGTCAACGGAATCGACGATCCACAGATGCCCGCCGAGGCGGCGCGAGTTCTCTACCGGGCGGCGCGCGATCCCAGGGAGATCATCTGGATGCGGACGGGCCACCTCATGCCGACCGACAGCGCGCTGATCCGCACGCTGGTCGACACGGCGATGGCGAGAATGCCGGTCCTGCAGGATACGGCGGCGACCGCGTGCGACGCGAACGGAGTGGAGAGCGACTCCGTTCCCTAGACTCATCGTGCGGGCGCCTTCACGCTCGGCGACCTTGTGCGGCACCTCGCGACTATCGAGCGATACATGTACGCCGAGACCGCAGCCGGCCGGCCGAGTCGCTATGCAGGCTGTGGCCGGGAGTTAGCGAATGGATATGATGCGGTCGTCGAGTACTTCGAGCGGCTCCATGCGGAGTCGGTCGCGATCTTCAGCCAGCTGAGCGACCAGGACCTTGCGAGTAAATGCCGGACTCCGGCCGATGTAGACATAACGACGTGGAAGTGGCTTCGGGCGATGTGCGAGCATGAGGCACATCACCGCGGACAGCTCTACCTGATGCTCAATCTGCTCGAGGTCCCAACCCCGCCGCTGTACGGGCTCACTTCGGAAGAGGTCCGCGCAAGGTCAGCCTGATG
>JBPCLX010000227.1:0-6717 GCA_051002815.1 Gemmatimonadaceae bacterium | reverse complement strand
ATGTTGAAGCGGGGCTGATACTCCTTGATGAGACTCGACTCGAGCACCAGCGCGTGCGCTTCCGATGGCACGACGATCGTGTCCACGTCGGCAATCCTGCGCATGAGTGCCTGCGTCTTGACGCTTCCCGAGTGGTCGCCCTGCAGATAGTTCCGAACGCGCGAACGCAGACGCTTCGCTTTGCCCACGTACAAGGTCTTTCCGTCTGCGTCCTTCCAGAGGTAGACCCCGGGGGTGTCGGGGAGCGTCGCGATCTTGCGCGAAACAAGGTCGAATTTGTCAGACATGGGAGGCTTTGAATCGCCTGCCCTGCACACGAGCGGACATGTCCAAATATACCCCTTGGGCCAACCCGCGTGCCTTGAGCTGCCAGTGTGAACGCGATTCTAGAAAATGCGCTCTCGCTTCTAGATGTGGGTTGCAAGGGCACTGGAGATTACCGCCGAGGCGGTATGACATGTCGTTTCGTTTCGCTGTTTCTGTTCCCCTGCGACCTCCGCGTTAAAAGACAAACCTCGCTTCGAAGCGATGCTCGCAACGCCAGGAAGCGGTACGGTGTAGAGTTTCTTCTGCTTCCATACCCGCACTGCACGCCGCAATCGTAAGCGATCGACTCCAGACAGCGAGGAGCCCTAAAGAACCCGGCAGCGCCTTACGACTTGCGCCCGCCGAGACGCTTCAGGCGATCGGTAACGATGCGCATTTCAGGAATGCCGAGCGCCGCGGTCAATGCCAGATAGACTATGCCGAAGGTACCGAGCGTGAGAATGCCCGAGAGCAGCGGATGGATCATTCCAATCAGCCACTTCACCCCCCAGGCGGCCGCCGCCGCTGCCGCTGCTGCCGCGAAAAGCACCGCGACCGGGGTATGGACGTGCACTCCGAGACGCCGGCGCATGGCCCGTCGCAAAAGGAGAAATTCGACCAGCCCCCCGATACCGGCGGCGGCGGCAAGCCCCACTACGCCCCACACGCGATCGATTCCGAGCAGGCCGGGCATCCAGAGCGCAGCGGAAAGCCCCAGCGTCAGCGAGACACCGATCCGGACGAAGGAGTATCGCACCGGTGTCGTAGTATCTCGCAGCGCGTAGAACGCCGAGGCGTACAGACGTCCCTGCGTGGAAGCCACGATACCGATCGCGTAGGCTGCCAGCGTCCCCCAGACGAGAAGGGTGTCGCTACGCTCGAAGTCACCGGACTGATATACGGCGCCGGCGAGCTCGCCGCCGAGCGCAATGAAGGCGACCGCGCTCGGCACGACGAAGAAGGTGATCTGCCGCAGCCCGTCGTGCAGCCGTTTTCCTAACGCCTCATGAATGGTGCGTTCGTCACCCGACACCCGCGACATGGCCGGAAGCTCGGCGGCGGAAACGGACATGCCGAACAGGCTCACCGGCAGGAGGTAGAGCGGTTGCGCGTAGTTGATCAGAACCGCTGCCGCGCCGGTGGGCAACAGGCTGGCAATGATTGCGTCGACCCACGAACTGATCTGAACGCCCCCGCGACCCACGAGCACCGGTGCCAGGCCGGAGAACACGCGCCGAACTTCGACCCGCACCGCGCCAAAGGCCGGCTCGAATCCTCCTAGGAGCCGCAATACACCGGGAAGTTGCACCAGCAGTTGCATGCCGCTTCCGATCACCGCACCCCATGCCGCGGCAATCGCGATCGAAGCGTTATCTCGACCTGAAGTTCCAGCCCACAGGAGGGCGGCGATGATTGCAATGTTCCATGCTACCGGCGCGGCGTAGGAGAGTAGAAATCGACGGTGGCTGTTCAGCACACCCATGCACCACGCGGAGAGCACGAGCAAGCCCGTACCCGGAAAGAGTATCCGAACGAGCAGGATCGTCAGGTCGCGTGTCGGCCCGGAGAATCCCGGCGCGATGACCGAAACGAGCGCCGGGGCGAACAGCACGCCGAGCGCCACCAGCACCGCCACCACCATTGCCAGCAGCGTCACGACCGCCGAGGCAAGCTGCCGTGACCGCGCGGCGTCGCCGGTTGCCGCTAGGCGCACGTACTCCGGGATGAACGACGCCGAGAGAACCCCTTCCCCGAACAGGTTCTGAAGGAAATTCGGGCCGCGCAGCGCGATGCCGAACGCGTCGGCGGCGGCGGAAGTGCCGAGGTAGTGCGCGAGTACCCGCCCTCGGACCAGTCCGAAAATGCGGCTCAGGAAGATGCCCGTCGCTACCAGTACGGCGAATCGGCCGCTGCGTTCGAGCGGCGGCGCCGGCGTCGCGTCGACGTCGGGTGGCGTCAAGCCGATTGGCTCGCTCACCCGGTTTGGCTCCACACCCCGGTCACGAAGCCGGCGCGCGTCCCACGGCGGCGCCCTGGACGAGCTCCGCTGCATGATCGCGTGCTGCAGCGAGAACGTCATCGAGTAACGGCGGCCCGTGGCGGGCGAGTATTGGCAGAAGGTTCAGCATGCGTTCCTGCGGCACCCCCGCCGGGACGAGCGCGGCGCGTAGCGTGGCCAGATCGGTCATCGCATCGACCTGTTCGCGCCTGGCCGCGGCCACCAGCCGGCGCTCGAGACGCGACACGCGTTGCTCGTTCTCGCGCACGGCGCCGGTTAGGACGGTGGGCGGCACCGATGGCGATCCCGTGGCGCGCAACGCCTCCGAAAGGTTGTCCAGCGCAGACCTCGTTATGCCGCGCAGGCGGCCGAGCGCGTCCCTCACTTCGGGAGGGAGCGACTCACGAGCCACCGCGCCTTCGGCCGCATGCGGATCCTGCAGACCGGCGATATCCAGATCGTAGCGATCGAGCAGCCGCTGAATGTGCGGCTCGATGATCGTGCCCGACCAGCGCGGCACCGGAAGCGGCGCCGGCGTTCCGAGAGCTCGCGCCACGGCGCTTACCTGAGCGAAATAGGCGAGCTCACCCGGGCCGGCCACGTAGGCCACAGTCGGCAGAATGGACCGCTCGACGACCGGGCGCAACAATACGTTAGGCGCGAGCGTCTCATCCTGTGTCTCGAGCCTGGCCCGTGCCTGGGAGATCGCGACTCGCTCCCGCACGCCACCATGGTGCGCAAAGACCAGCGAACGGCCTCGGACGAGCGGCACCTGCGGCCGATAGCCTGACGTACGCAATGCCGTTTCCCTGTCCCCGAGCGCCTGTTCGATCGAAGGTGCGTCGCGCAATGCCGCGCGGCTGATCGGACTACCGGCGTGAAGTGTCGCCCGATGAGCAGCATCGAGCACGGCTACCCCGAAAGGCTCGAGGACCGCTCGGAGCAGTGCCACGTAGGCACTACCGAACGTAGCGCCTTCCCGATAGGTGTTGGCGGCAAGCTCCAGCGCCGCGGGGTAGACCGCCGATCCCGCTCCCGTCGTAAGGCTTGCCAGCAGCGGAGCAACGTCGACAAGGGGGACATCGGCGAGGCGAGCGCCTTCCACGCCCGTTGGCGCGAGGGCGAGCCGCTCGAGCCCCCCGCGCACTGCGACGCAGGTGGCGCTCGCTTCGGCGAAATCCGAATCATCGGTGGCGGCCCAGAACACTGGCGCGGTGGGAATTCCCGTCGCCGATTCGATCTCGTCGGCCAGTGCGAGCGCACTGAGCGCCTTCCACCACGTATACAGCGGACCGCCGAACAGGCCCGGCTGCTGTCCGGTCGTCACGACTATGCCACGGCCCCCGCTGGATCGCGATAGGCGTTGCGCAGCGGCGCCTGTGGCGTCGAGCGCCGGCGCCAACCTGTCGAGCCAGTCGGCGGTGAGGGATCCGCGCACCTCCTCGGCGTGCTGGCGCCACGATTCAGGCGTCGATGGACGGATCGGATACCACTCTGCCGCGCGCACGGCGATGTTGCCGTCCCGCACCATCGGCGACCCACCCAGTGCCCGCGGCACGATGCGCAATTCGTTCACCGCCGGTTGGGTCTCATGCCTTGTGGTATTGCTCGCCGCGAATGATGGTGCCGGCCCGGTAGAGCTGTTCGGCCAGGACGAGCCGAGCGAGCTCGTGAGGCAGCGTCCACGGGGCCAGCGCCAAAGTTCGCCAGGCCCGCGACCGTATCGTCTCGCCTACACCGAACGCCCCTCCGACCATGAACACGAGATCCCCGGCCGCGCGTTCCCTTTCTGCTTGAACGAGCTGGGCGAAGCTGGTCGAGCTCAACGCTTCCCCGAGTTCATCGCAAAGAACGAGACGGGCACCATCGGGAATGGCACCTAGCAGTTGCTCCGCCTCCTGCACTCTTACAGCATCGCTGCCTTGCCGCCCCCCGGCTCCGCGAACCTCGCGAACGTGCAGCGGCCAGTAGCGCGCGGCGCGCTGCTCGTATTCACGAATCGCCGCCGCCAGCGCCGCATCACGCGGACGCCCGACGGCGGCGATCAGAATCTGCATTGCACGATGCGGCAGCCGTCAATCGCGCGGGCCGCCGGCCGGCTGCATTGGGCATCTCGCACCGCAGTCGTCCCTAACGCCCTCACGCATAGATGCCGCGCAACCGGTGGACCGTTGCGACTCGCGAGATCGCCAGCATGTAGGCGGCCGTGCGCATGTTGACCTTGTGTTGACGGGAAAGCTCCAGCACGTCGCGAAAACTTCTGCTCATGATCTGCATCAACCGCTCGTTCACGATGTCCTCGGCCCAGAAGTAGCCACCGCGGTCCTGCACCCATTCGAAGTAGCTCACTGTCACGCCGCCGGCATTCGCCAGAATGTCGGGTATCACAAAGATCCCCTTTTCGTCGAGAATCGCATCGGCGACGGCGGTGGTCGGACCGTTGGCTCCCTCGCAGATGATCTTCGCCCTGATATTAGCTGCGTTCTTGCGCGTGATCACGTTCTCGAGTGCGGCCGGCAGCAGCACATCCACATCCAGTGTAAGGAGCTCTTCGTTGGTGATATGATCTCCTCCATCGTACCCCTCGAGCGACCGATGCAGTCGAACGTGCTTGACCGCTTCATCCACATCGATGCCGTTGGAGTTCATCAGTCCGCCGGTGCGATCGCTGATCGCCGTTATGCGGCAGCCTTCGCGCTGCAGCAATTGAGCGGCAACCGAACCCACGTTGCCAAAGCCCTGAATTGCGACTGTCGTACCAGCGACCGGCATGCCGAGCTGCTTGAGCGCGTCGAGCGTGACGATCATGCATCCGCGTCCGGTGGCCTCTCGTCGGCCGAGTGAACCTCCCATTTCGACCGGCTTGCCGGTGACCACCGAAGTCACCGTG
Organism: Gemmatimonadaceae bacterium; assembly: GCA_051002815.1. Classification (GTDB taxonomy): domain Bacteria; phylum Gemmatimonadota; class Gemmatimonadetes; order Gemmatimonadales; family Gemmatimonadaceae; genus JALZIF01. The sequence continues at coordinate 1,522 of JBPCLX010000227.1, read as the reverse complement.
TGGCGAACGTGCATGGAATACGTGTCCATCACCCACGCCATCACGCGCTCGTTCGTGTTCACGTCAGGCGCCGGAACATCAGAGTCGGGACCGAGGGTGTTCATGATCCCCGCGGTGTAGCGTCGCGTCAGGCGCTCGAGCTCGCCCACGCTGAGTTTGAGGGGATCGCAAATCACGCCCCCCTTCGCCCCGCCGAACGGAATGCTCACCACTGCGCACTTCCACGTCATCCATGCGGCGAGTGCCTTCACCTCGTCGAGCGTGACGTTGAGGTCGAAACGGATGCCGCCCTTTCCCGGCCCACGAGATGTGTTGTGCAGAACACGATATCCGGTGAATACCTCGATATCGCCGTTGTCCATCAGCACCGGCACGGAAATGAGAATCTGCTTTTCCGCGTGCCGCAGGATCTTGTAGAGTCCAGGCTCCAGATCGAGGAGTTCCGCCGCGCGGTCGAAGCGCGACATCATCGCCTCGAATGGATTCTCCTCGTTGAGAAACCGGTCCTTATCTGGTTGAACGATCTTGTGGGTGGGCAGCCGGACGTCCGTTGCCATGAATTATCAGACCGGACTCGCCGGACGGTAGAGGTCAGAGTGACGAGCGCGCAGAACCGAGTCGAGCGCGGATGTGATTGCACTCTCGCCGGACTCGGGCGCAACTCGCTGAGAAACATACCACAAGAAAGGCGACACGCGAGGCCAATGACGCGCCAGCTTCACGTAGTCTTTGAGCGTGCAAACCGTCAGCTCGTCCGCACGTGCCGTGCTCGCCATCATTGCGACGTCCGCCGGGCTGTAGCGGTGATGATCTCCAAAAAAAGCGGTGCGTACGGTCGCTCCCGCCGCTTCCAACTGCCGGCGAAATGACGTCGGATCGCCGATTCCGGCGACTGCCAGCAGCTTGCGACCGCGGATCGATTCCAGCGGCATGCTCCCCTCTTCACCCACAAGGGCTCCAAGTATCAGGGAAACGACGGCGATTGGAGCAGCGGTATGCGCAGCGAGCGCTTCGGCAACGGCGATCGCCCTGGATAGATCAGCGCTTTTTCTCGTGACCAGCACCAGGGTGGCTCGGGCCAGCGCCCCTACAGGCTCCCGCCACGGCCCCGCTGGAAGAAGTCGTACGTGGCCACTCCACTGCTCGGCGCTCACGAGCACCGCGTCCACCACGCGAGCCACACGGCGGTGCTGAAAGGCGTCGTCGAGTACCACGCAATCGGCACCTCCTGCGACCGCGTCGGCCGTTCCTGCCAGCCGGTCGGGTGCGATATGGACGGGAATGTCCGGGTTGAGTCGCGCATGTACGAGCGGCTCGTCATCGCCATATCCGCGCATCACGATGGCCGGCGACCCTCCGGCGCTGCGCAGACGAGCCGCCATCCACGCCGCGACCGGCGTTTTGCCGGTGCCGCCCACGGACAGGTTGCCTACGCTGAGCGCGGGAACTGGTGGCTGCCGCTCCGCCCGCAATCCGTGGTCGTAGAGGGAAGACCTCGCACCGGAAACGAAGCGGTACGCGG
>JBPCLX010000226.1:0-9542 GCA_051002815.1 Gemmatimonadaceae bacterium | reverse complement strand
CCACCGAACCTCTCGACGCCGCGTTTCTCGAGCGGCTGGTGGGAATGGGGGGCGCGGCTTGCGTGGGCCCTCTGCTCGATGCGCTCGCATCGGCTCAGTCGCGCAGCACGCGGCGCCTGATACTGGAGCATCTGATCTCGATCGGAGCGCCGGCGGCGCTGGCGGCGGTCGACCGGCTGCCGGACGCCCCGTGGTACGTCAGGCGGAACATCCTGACGCTTGTGCGGCGGGTGGGGGTGATGCCGCCGGGCTGGAGCCCGGCCGAACAGGCCCAGCATCCGGACGTCAGAGTTAGGCGGGAAGCCATTCGGCTAATGGTCGAGCATGCGTCGTGGCGGGAGCGGGCAATCGTTCTCGGGTTGCTCGACGGGGATGACGGAGTGCTGCGCATCGCGTTGAGTGCGGCGGCGACATCGTGTCCGCGGCCGGCGGTCGCGCCGATGATTCGTCGCCTGCAGGAGGGGACGATGAACGACGAACAGGCGCCCCTGGCCATACGCGCGCTTGCCGCCAGCGGCACGCGCGAAGGCCTCGAGCTGACGCTTAACTCCGCGCTCGAGCGCACCCTCTTTGGGCGCAGGCGTCTGGCCCCGCTTTCCGACGATCTGCTGGCGGCCATCTCCTCGCTCGCAGTGCACTGGCCCAACGAGCCCCAGGTGGCAACGGTGCTCACGCTTGCCAAGTCTCATAACGATCCACGCGTCCGTGCGGCCGCGGCTTTGGAGGGTGCAGCTTGAACGAGGCAACCGTATTCGTCATCGCGTTCGGGCAGGCGATCGCCGCCATGGGCCTCTACCGCGATGGGCATCCCGCGCGTGCCAAGTCCGTCGATGTAGCGTACCAGCGGCTGCAGACACTTCTGGCCCGCGATAGCGCTCCGCAGTTCAGCTTCGTGGAGCGCGAGGTGATCTATGCCGGCCGCAGCCTGCGGGAGTTGCGCGATTGGCCGCCCGCCGCGCGCCTGACGAAAGCCGGAATCCAGCGGCTCGAGCTCTCGGTCGAAGTTTCGCGTGAAGCGTTCGAGCAGTTTCTCGACGAGATCGCCACCCGCCTGGCGAATGCGGGGTCGGCTGAGGCACCGCAGATGCGCCAGTCGGCGGTTCGCTACGGCGTGCTCGGCCTGCGCGGGGAACATCAGTCGACTCCGCTGGGAGCCACGCTGCCTGCCGCCACGATACGCTACTCGCTCGCCGAGGAGGTTGCGGCAACGCAATGGATACACGGAGAGGTGGTCGATGGGAGCACCATTCCGCTGCTCGAGGCGGAGGCGACTGTCCGCTCGCTCTCGTCCATAATGCACGCCGAGCATCAACTGGTCATGCCGCTGCTCTCCCTGCGCGAGTACGACGAGTACACCACCACGCACTCGCTCAACGTCTCGGTGCTGGCAATGGCGCTGGCCGAATCGTTAGGTCTTGACGCGCGAGAGGTCCGGGCGTTCGGCGTATCCGGACTGCTGCACGACATTGGCAAGGTGGGCATCCCCCGCGACCTGCTGAACAAGCCGGGAAAACTCACGCCGGAAGAGCGGGAGATCATTCAACAGCACCCGGTGCATGGCGCACGGCTCATACTCAAGAGCGGGCAGCAGCTGGACGTCGCGGCGGCCGTTGCCTACGAGCACCACATCATGATCGACGGATGCGGATATCCCAAGCTTCACTTTCGCCGCGACTGCCACCCCGCCAGCCACGTGGTGCATGTCTGCGACGTATACGATGCCTTACGCACGCGGCGTCCCTACCGCGATGCATGGGAGCACGAACGGGTGATGGCCTATCTGCGCGAGGCTGCCGGAACGGAATTCGACTCCGAGCTCGTGCGCGTGTTCGACACCATGATGCAGAGCTGGCGGCGTGAAGTCATCCAGCACGAAACGCTGGCGGGAGCTGCCTGAGACCCACGAAGGCTACTGCCTGCACGGGGCACCCAACGGCGGACTGGGCTGGTCTACCTTCACGCGACCGGCCTGCGTTGCCAGGCGCTGCCCCACATCGTGAATGAGCTGCGTTACTCGCCACAGGTTGCCATAGTTGATGTACTGCGGCTCGTCGGTCAACTGGTGATAGTCGCGATGGTCGCCTGTCGAGAAGAACACCACCGGAATGCCGTACCGTGCGTACATGTAATGGTCGCTGCGACAGTAGTACTGCTCCGGATGCCCCGGCGCGTCGAACTGGTAGTCGAAGGTGAACGGCGCCAGCCGCTCCTTGTTCACCTGTTCGACGAGCTGCCCCAGTTCCGTCGATAGGCGCCGCGATCCAATCAGCTGAAGGTACGCCGGGCCGCCGCCGGGAATGTCATCCGCACCACCGCGGCCGATCATGTCGATGTTCAGCTGGGCGACGATCGAATCGCGCGGAACGGTGGGGTGAGCCGAATACCAATCGGCGCCGATCAGCCCCTTTTCCTCCGCGGTGTGCCACACGAACAGCATCGATCTTTTCGGCTTCCGCGGTCCGCGGGCCATCGCTTCGGCAATCTCGAGTACCGCCACCGATCCCGAGCCGTCGTCATCCGCGCCATTGTAGACGGTATCGAGGCGAGTCGGCCGGAGCCTCCGCAGGCTGTCGACATCGACGCGAATCTCACGCCGCTCCGCTCCCGTCAATGCGCCTCCCTTCGCCTGCTGCCTCCGCTCCACCTCGGTATTGAACGCGCGCAGAGAATCGTGATCGGCCGGCTGTGCCGAAATTCCATCGTGATCGCTATGCGCGCCGATTGCGACGTACTGGCCGCGAAGTCCAGGATCGCTTCCCGGCAGTATGGCGACGACGTTGCGAGCCGGGACGATCGACTCGGTGTAGGCCAGGTGCGCGCGGACGGGACCTCCAGTTTGGCCCGGTTGCGCCGTCTCGACCGGCGCGGCCAGCACGGTTCCGGCCGCGGCACTGGAGAGAAGCAGAACCGGAATGGTCGCACCGGCCTGTTCCTGACGCAGCGCCAGCCGAGCGGGGCGAAGGAAGTTGGTGTAAGCCTGAAGCATCGGCGCGGGCACCACGATCGCGACACCGGCGGCGTGCTGGAACCGCGTGCCTTCGTTCATCGGCGGCAGCGCCAGCGGACCCCGCTCGGCGTGAAAGATCAGCAGCCGGCCGCGCGCTGCCTCCGGGCCGATCCAGCTGCTGGTATCGTGCAGGGCCCCGGCGAACACGGACGTTGCCCCGGCAACATTACCGCCGCGAACGGGCACGACATCGCTCCAGATTGCGAACGGTGTTCCGCCCACATCCACGTGACTCGCCTCATCAAGCGTCCGGCTGGCGAGCGGTACCGCCTGGAAGTACGTTCCGCTGTCTCCGGCCGGCTGCAAGCCTAACGCGCGGAGCTCGGCTGCGAGATAGTCGGTGCTGCGGAGATGCCCCTCGGTGCCCGCTTCGCGCCCCTGCATCGAGTCGTCGGCGAAAATGAACAGCCGTGTGCGAAGGTCATCCTCCGTTATGGCAGCCGTGGTTGGACGCGGCGCGTGGGTCCGCGCGCTCGACTCCTGCGCACAGAGAGCCGAGGGCAACATGCATGCGATGACGGCCGTAGCGGCCGCCGCTGAATAGATGCGGTTCATCGGTCCATGGCAGAAAAAGACGACCCTCCTTCAGGTCGCCAGGCGATAGCCGGCTTTCCACACGGTCAGAATGTGCCGGGGGTTGGAACTGTCGGCCTCCAGCTTGCGGCGCAGTTCGGCAATGTGAATGTCCACGGTGCGAGTCATGACGACGGCGTGATGATCCCATACTTCGCGCAGCAGCTCGTGGCGGCTGGCCACCGCACCGCGCCTCCGGATGAGCGCGAGAAGCAGGTCGAACTCCTTGGGCGTAAGCGCCACCGTCTCGCCGTTTCGAACCACGGTGCGGGAGGCGGGATGCACTTCCACGTCTCCGAATCGCTCCACCTCGGGTGCCTTTGCCTGGCGGCCCCCGCCGGACCGCCGCAGCAGCGCGTTTACCCTGGCCGAAAGCTCCAACCGGCCAAATGGCTTGGTCACGTAGTCGTCGGCGCCTAACCGGAATCCGAGGACCTTGTCGGCTTCCTCTCCGCGCGCGGTGAGAATCAGCACCGGCGTCTGATCGCCGTCCTCACGCAGCGTGCGCAACACCTGATAGCCGTTCATTTCCGGCATCATCAAATCGAGGATGACGAGGTCCGGCTGTGAGGCGTGCGCGCTCGCCAACCCGCGGCGCCCATCGGGTGCGACCTCGACGGAGTAACCTTCAATCTCGAGCGTCGCCCGCAAGCCGAAGGCGAGATCGGGATTGTCCTCGATGATGAGAATGCGGTTCATGCGGGTTCCCGGACGGTTGCTGCTTGCGGTTCACGCGATGCGGTCGTCGCCCGGTGAGGCGACGAGTCCAGCCCCAGTTCGACGACGAACAGCGCGCCACCGCCGGGATTCGCCTCGACCCAGGCCTTTCCATCGTGCAGCCTAGCCAGATCATGCACCACAGCGAGTCCAATGCCGCTCCCTCCGACGGCGGAGCTGGCGTCGCGCGCCAGGCGCTGATAGGGCTCCCAGATCTGGTCCGCCTGTTCGGCCGGAATACCGGGGCCACGATCGCTGACCTCGATGCGCAACGCGCGCGTCAGGCGCTCAGCGGTGACGAGCACCCGTTGATCCGGGGGGCCGTACTTGACCGCGTTGTCCAGAAGGTTGAGCAGAATGCGACGCAGGGCATCGCGATCGATGTCGGCGTGCGTTCCAGCCGCAACGCTCATCGTCAGGTGTACGCCACGGGCGCGCGCCACCGGTCCGAAAAAGTCGAGCACGTCACGCACCTCGGCCGACACATCCACCGGTTCGCGCGCGATATGCTCGTGTTGGCGCTCCTGCCGTGAGAATGCGAGAATGTTCTCGACCAGATACGTCAGGCGACGCGCTTCCTGATCCATCACCCGGGCCGCGCGCGAACGTTCGGCGTCGGATCGCAGCGCACCGGTGTGGAGCAGTTCCGCGAACAGACGGATCTGCGTCAGAGGAGTGCGGAGCTCGTGCGATACTCCGGAAACGAAATCGGCACGCAGCCGCACCAGCTCGTGTTGCCGCCGCAGCTGAACCACCGCACCGGCCAGAAGCGCCGCCGTCAGGACGAACAGTCCGAGCAGCAACGGCCACTGCGATCGAGGCAGTCCGCCGACGACGAGCCTGCCGGCGAACTCCGGCCGCAACGAGACCGCGAACCGGAGGCTGCCGAATGCCGCATCCAGTGTGTCGAGCCCCACGAACGCGGCGCTATCCGGCGGTCCCGACTGATATAGCAGCACATCATCGGGCGTATGTACAGCGACGCGCAGCACCGAATCGTTGGGCACGTCTCCGATCAGAGCACGCGGGAACAACGGCTCATCGCGAAACGTGCGGGCGAGCAGAGGCGCGGCGAAAGTCTCGGCCACCTGCACCATGCCGTAGGTGACGACCGGTGCGCTCTCGTAGTCGCGCGAAAGCACGTACGCCACCATTAGTGAGGCGCCATCACGCTCATCGAACAGCAGCACGTACGAATCGTTGGTCAGCACCACGTTCAGCCGCTCGAGCGGCGAGCCCGACGACCCGAAGGTCAGCGGCACGAATCCGGGGGGCCGGGCGAAACGGCGTTCGTGCGCGGCCACCGTATCCTGCAGCCACCGTCCGACATCTGCCGCCAGCGGACGATCGAGCGTGAACGAGCTGTCGCGCCAATCGTAGCGGAAGAAGCGCGCAGCGGTGTCGAGACACCCGCAGTATTCGGCGCGCTGCCGGGCGAGAGTCGCGAATTCCTGCGGTGAAGGCTGTGCCGAGGGGGGGAGCGTGGGATCGACCCGCGTAATGGGCGCAATGAACGGAGTGACGATCGCCGGAAGGAGCGTGTTCCTCGCGCGGAACCCATACTCCCATGCCGCGAACTTGGCGTAATCTCGAAGCGTCGCCTCAGCGGTCGTGCGGCGCGATCGCTCGGCGTCATAGCCCTTGTAGGCGAGCGCGCCGACGAGCACCAGCACCAACACCATCAGACCGACGGTGTAGGGTGCGATGGCGAACAACCGGAGACGTCGTGGCACAGGCAGGGCGTACGGGATTCCTGGGGCCGTGGGCGGTTGATCCGCCTGGTCGGAATATACCGGCCAGAGCGAATCCCGGAGCCGTCGAAGCTGTACGGAAAGTGTCGGGACATCCGCTCAGCGTTCGCCGTGCCGACCCTCGACTAGTCCGTCCTACGCACCGCCCAACGGCGCTCCGGTCACGACCAAAACCTTACGACCCGGCCGCCTGACCACTGCCCACTCCGATCAGGAGCGCTGGCGCCGGGACATGACGAGCAGTACCACGCCGGCCGCAATCGCGAGTCCGCCGAGCACCGGCGGAATGGGGATCGTCTCGCGAGTTTCCGCGGTCGCCGATATCGGTCCCACCTCCAGCACTGTTCTGTCACGATTGTACGTGATTCCCTGGTAGACAAGCGCTAATGCTCCAGCGACGATCAGCACGATGCCAATGATGGCTCCAGCACGCATGGTTCCTCTCGTGAGCGGTTGATGCGAATCTGCAAGGCAGGATGCGTTCCCGCACCTGGTTGCGGCTGTTCCGGCACAAAATTCCCCGTAGTCCGTAGGGCGGAGGAGCTTCGCTCTCTTGCCCGCTGCCGTCGCGCACATCTCCGGTCGCCGTTACCTTGAAAGCGCGACTGGGCGTCCAGTTCAGCTATCCCAATGTCGCCGCTCCTGCGCCCGCCACCCCGTCCCGTGTGACCACACCCCGCTGGATCCTCGCGATCCTCTCATTCGCCGCCGCGATTGGTGCGTCGGTGTTCGTGGTCTATTCGAGTTGGCCGGAGCAGCGCAATCCGGCCATCCTGCCGCTTTGGGCACATGCCGCCTGTGCGACAGTGGCGTGCCTCGAGGTCCTGGCGCGAGGAATAAAGTTCAAGCTTGCCGCACTGGCATTGCACATACCGCTCAGCCTCAATACGGCAGTGCGCACGTGCGTCGGAGGCGACTTTGGTGCCGCCATTACGCCGGCGCGAAGCGGCGCGGAACCGGCGCGGTTCCTCATTCTCGCCGAAGCAGGGGTAAGGTCATCGGACAATCTGCTACTCCTCTGGGTGGAGCTCTCGCTCGAGATGCTCTCCCTCGCCTTCGCCGTGATCGTGTTTGCCGTGGTGTTCACCGACGCCGGCACCGCTCTCCACGGGGTTCTTGCGGTGGTAGGTGTTTATGCGCTGGTGGTCACATCTATCGCCGTGCTGGGTATGGCGTTGGCTCGGCGATCGGAGAGAGCACCGCCGTTCTGGCTCTCGGCTCTCGGCGTTCATGGTGACAGGTGGGAAGTGGTGCAGCGCTCCCTCCGCCGGATGCGTGAAAGCACAGACGCGGTCCGTCATGCGAACTGGGGGCTGGGCCTGGCGGCCTACGTGGTGTCCCTGGTTCACGTAGCGCTCCGGCTCGCCATCCTGCCGATCATCGTCTTTGCGTTAGGCGCGTCGCTCGAGCCCCTGGCTCCGCTCGTGCTGTGGCCGCTGGCCCTGTTCTATGGCGCCGTTGTGGCGCCCGTGCCCAGCGGCGGCGGCGTGATCGAGCTGGGCTATCAGCATTTTCTCGGCGGCGTAATTCCGGCCTTTCTACTCGGCGCGTCGCTCGTGTGGTGGCGGTTCTATTCTTTCTACATTCTGGTAATCATGGGCGCGCTCGCAACCGGCCGGACGGTAATGCGGGCGCTGCGCCCTTCGGGTGACCTCGGTGATTCCGCTGGGGACAATGAGCTTCAGTCGGCTTGATTGGAGGGTGAACAGGAACTTGCCTCTTGCCGCAGCGCCGCTGCGGCATAATAATCGGATTCAGCATGCCCCCGCTCGCCCTCCCCGCCCGGTGATAATTCATGGTGCAGCGCCCGTGGTTGGCCCACTATGACCAAGGTGTTCCAGCTTCGCTCGAGCCTTACCCCCATCTGACGCTCGTCGATTACTTGTCGGCCAACGCCCGCGACGAGCCCGAACACCCCGTAGTGCTGTTCAAGGGAGCTACAGTCACCGCCTCCCGATTGGAGCGGCTGAGCAACGCGTTTGCCGCGGCGCTGCTCGACCTCGGCGTTTCACCGGGAGATCGCGTTGCGCTGCTGCTTCCCAACTGCCCCCAGTTTCTGATCGCAGAGTTCGGCGCGTGGAAGGCGGGGGCGATAGTGGCTCCCCTCGACCCGGCGTCCCCCACCGATGAGCTGGAATCGCTGCTCGCGCAGATCGAGCCGCGGGTTATGATCACCATCACCTCCTGTTATGCCGGAACCAGGGCGTTGAAGCAGCATCTGCGGATCCCGCACCTCCTCGTCACCGGCATCAAGGAGCATCTTCCGCACGCCTCACGATTCCTGTTCAACTTCCTCCAGGACGTGCGCGATGGGCATCGGGTACGACTATCGCCCGAAGATCAGTGGTTCCCGGAACTGTTGGAGTCCTACAGAGGCGCGCACCGGCCACGGCTGACGATCAATGCGGACGCCGATGCGACCCTGCTATCGACCGGCGGCACGGGTGGGGATCCGAAGCTGGTTCTCGGCACACACCGCGCGGCGGTGGCGAGCGGCTTTCAGCTTTCGGCCTGGCTACGCGATTTTGCGGATTCCGATACCAGTGTAATGATGCTCGCCCTGCCGCTCCATCACACGACGGCCATGCTCCCCCTGCAGGGACTCGCGCTGATGGCCCGACTGCCGCTCGCACTTGTTCCGGAGCCGCGGGATGTGCGCGATCTGCTCAAGACCATGCAACGTGTCAGACCTGCATTCCTGAGTGGATCGCCGGCGATGTTCGCCTCCATTCTGGACAGCCCGCTGGCTCGGTCGGGAAAGATCGATTTCTCGTCACTGAAGTTTTGCCTAACGAGCGGGGCGCCGGTGCCGGCGGACGCGCGTGCGCGGTGCGAGCAAGTGATCGGATGCGCGATCCTCGACGGATACGGCCTCACCGAATCACAGAGCACCATCACCGTCAATCCGGCGGGCGGGGGGAGGAGGACCGGATCGGTCGGACTTCCGCTTCCCGACACCGACGTGCGAATTTGTGATTTCGACCTTCCGCACGACGAGCTTTCGCCAGGCACCATCGGTGAGATCTGGGTGAGCTGCCCACAGCAAATGCGCGGCTACTGGCGGAAATCCGGTGATATTCCCCCGGTGTTCATCGAAGACGGTGGCAGGCAGTGGCTGCGGACGGGCGACGCCGGCTATCTCGATGTCCACGGCCATTTGTACCTCGTGGGACGCGTGGCGGACATGATTCGGATCGAGGCTGACACGGTCTGGCCTGGCGAGATCGAAGACGTGCTCGCGCTCCACCCGGCGGTGGCCGAAGCCGGGGTCGCGGGGGTGCCTGACGATCGGCGCGGGCAGCTGGCGCGGGCGTGGGTCGTGCCGGCGTCGGGCTTCGTTCCGACGGAGGACGAGATCCGCGCTCACTGCGCGGACCGGCTGGTATCATACAAGGTGCCGGCGCTGATGAGCTTTTGCGACGAGCTCCCCCGCACATCGGCAGGCGCACTCCTTCGGCGCAAACTGGTCGAGCGCCACCGGGAGGAAGCGCGTA
>JBPCLX010000225.1:0-12148 GCA_051002815.1 Gemmatimonadaceae bacterium | reverse complement strand
CGCCAGCATTACCGCCTGCGCCAGATTCAGCGACGCGTACTCGGTGGTTGGGATGGTGACGACGAGCTGTGCCCGGTCGAGTATTTCGTTAGGAAGACCCCGATCCTCGCGGCCGAAAACGAGCGCTACCGGCCCCGCCGCGGCATCCGCAAGAAGCCGCAGTGCGGCGTCACGGGCATCGACGACCGCCCGCTTGGCGGCGCGCCGGCGAGCCGTGAAGGCGGCTACCATCACGCAGTCGCCGAGCGCAGGCTCGAGCTCGGCATGCACGCGGATTCGGTCGACGATGTCTCCTGTTGCATGCGCGATGCGCTCGATACCGGATGGCTCGAACGACTTGGGGCGCACCAGATGAAGGTCGTCTACGCCCATGTTCTTCATCGCACGCACCACCGAGCCCACATTGACCGGATCCTGTGGCTCGTAGAGCACCACGCGAACCCTCGCTAGTGGAGCCTCAGCCACGGGGCACGACGAAATGCAGAAAGCGGGCGAATGCCTCCCGATCGCCACGCAGGTACACGAACTCTCCCGCACCGCCACCCAGTACCAGTTGTCCACGCCGCCGTTGCCGGTCGGGCGCCATGTCATTCACCAGTACACTCGCCGAAAAAGGATAGTCGGGACCGCGGCCCAGTGCCGATAGCGACAGGGAGACACGCAGTTCGTAGCCTGACGAGGTCGGTCGCCAGCTGGTGCGCAGGGGAACATCGTGTCTGGTGCCTGCCACCGGCGAGCTGCGCACGCGACCGCCGGGCTCCGGCACGAGAAGCCACCCCGCCTCACGATCCCAGGCTGGAGAGTTGATGTAGATCTGCACACCATCGCTGTGGATGTCGGCTGGCTCGTTGTCCAGTGCCGGATCCGGCGCGTCGGCGGGGCGAAAGTACAGCGGGGACTTGGTCACGAAGACACTGCACGCCAAATCGCGCTCCGCGGCGAAAAGCGTGATCGTGGCGGTGGGCATGCCGGCACCTTGCCAGGTCTCCTCGGACCTCCGGTATTCGCGTTCGCCGAGCTGAACGCGCAAAGGGACTGGCGGCGGGTGACCGGCGGCCCTGCGCGGCACCGTCGATGGCACCATTGCGCGCAGATTGGGCGGAGGCGTCTCCGTTCTGACTGGCCGGCGAATTCCTGCAAGATCGATCGAGCTGCGGGCGCCCCCGGCGAACAGCTCAACGTGCCATAGGCGGTCGTGCCGGACGTGCTCGTGGCGCTCACCGTTGGTCATCTCGACGGTGAGAACACCTTCGCGGGCATGCGCTTCGCGAACCGCTCCGTCCCAGCTCCACACCGTCGTTATGCCTCCGGAGCGCTCGTGAAGCCGGAGCCAGTGGAATCGGCGATCGCCGCTCTCCGGGGGGCCAGGCGCCACCCCCCTCCAGAACTCGGCTGCCGCACTCGGCATCATCCACGCGTCGAGGGTCCGATCATCCGCTACGGACCGGAGCCGAATCACGGCACCGGCGCCCACGACCGCGGACTCGCAGTCACGTACCGCGCAGAACCCGTCGGTGGGTGCGTCGCTAGCGGCGGGGGTTCGCGCCGCCCAACCTCCCACACCCTGTACTCCGGCATCGATGTGCACCGGCAGATCCAGCACAACCGGACGGCCCGCCTGCCAGACGACCTGATCGACTGCATAGTCAGGCATGACGACGAGCGTACGGCCACCCTGTACGTCGCCGGCCAGGACACCGGGCGGCAATTCCACCTGCACCCAGCCGGCCGCTCCGCGCTCCTCGAAGGCGAGCAGCTTCCCTTCTCCCCTATGCTGCGAACGGCCATCGGCCAGAGGTGCGTTGTGGGCCAGCGAGCTACGATACCAGTTCAGCGATGCGTCGACGTAGGATCCGGTGCCCATGTCGTCGAGCCACCGCTTGTCACCGTCGACGAGAAGGAGATTCAGCCTGTCGGGATGGCCATGACCGCCCCCCGATTGGCCATAGTCGAGAGCAAGGAAAGTTTGCGCGTCGTTCCGCCGGAAAACGGCAATGCCCTGCCCATCGAGCAGGATGCTCCGGGGCGTCTGTACCGGTAGATCCGGAAGCTGCGCCCTGGCGAACAGCAGCGATTTCCAGGAGAGATCGGCGCGCGACAGATCGCTGGGAGGCTCCGGCTGCTCGGCTTCGGCGGCCGAGCGCCACCGTCCTGTTCCGACGCGCGGTATCTCCGCACCATACAGGTGCGCGAGCGCTGTTGTCAGGCGCGCGTCATCGGCGCGCGCCAGCCCCAGCTCGCAGGACTCGGCGAACCGCCAGTTGCGCAGCGAAACGGCGTATTTCGAGTCGCGACGCGCAGGAAAGGTGAAATCGGGCAGCACGGTGAACAGTGGCGCGGCGAACGCTTCGGAAAAGCGCTGGGCCAAACTTTCGGGAATCGTCATGCCAGCCTGCTCAGCGAGGATGACTCCGTACCATAGTCCGCGATGCGCGAAAAGATGATAGTTCTCCCCTTCGTACCATGTACCATCGGGTAGGAGAGCGCCCTCGAGGTGTGCATGAAGTCCTGACGGACCGTTCACGGCTCGCCGCACAAGCTGACTTCGATCAACCAGCTGGCCGGCGGCCAGAATTGCCGCGTTGTTCCAAACCTGACGATTCGAATCGCCTTCATCGAACCCGGCGATCAGATCGAGGCTGGGTTCCAGCAGCTTTTCGCGCACCTGCTGCGACGGTACGTCGCCGGCCTCGCTCATCTCGAGCAGGTCGAGCGCAAGCGCCAGCTGGAGCAGCCAGATGGATTCCAGGTAGGTAGAAAAGAAGGGACGTGAAGGACCGAGCACGTTGTCGCGGTTGGGATAGCTCGCGTAGCTGTCCGAATAACCGCGAAGAATGCCGGCGGCGAGCCGGGCGGCGTCAGCATCCCCGATCGCGGCGAAGAGCGTGGCGGCATGCAGTGCGCGCTCGCTCAACCATAGATGCCGGGACATCACCCACCAGAGATAGTGGCGCTCTCCCTCGTACGTCTGCCCACAGCGCGGGCACCGGTGCCGGCGAGAATCGTAAGGATCGAACGCCAGCGACGCACCATCGAGCGCGCATCGGCCGCCGTCTCGCGAGAGCAGCGCCTTCTCGCCGGGGATGCGAAGCTCCTCTCCGCTGAGCGGGGCGAGGTCCGCGCGAAGCGACTTGACCAGCGGCGACAGGGGACCGGCGGCCACGGCCCGCCGGGCAGCAAGTGCCTGACGATCCAGGAGCAGTGTCATCGAGCGGCCGGGGCGCATGGCGAGAGGCTCCAGCCGGCAATGGTCGGCATTTCGCCCCGGAGATCCATCGTCACGCCGCGCAGCCGGCGAGCGACGCCCTGAACGCCCCGCGCGTGATAAACCCATGCAGCGGGCGCCGTCTCCTCGAGGAATTGCTGCACGTCCACCCACACCGCGCGTGACGCGGAATCGCCTGGCGCGACGCGGGCCTGCACAAACAGGCTGTCCAGCGCCGGATCGTGAAAGCCGGCGTAATCGAGGGCGCCACCGGCCTGCCGGGAATCGAACATGGCGGCAAGATACGAGAGCGACACATCGCCGGGAATGCCCGTGTAGAGCAGTTCGAACTGCTTGTCGGCTGCGCGCGCCTCGGCGAGAAATGAGCCCATCTCACGCTGTCGGATGGTCAGCTTAACGCCTCGCGCGGCGAAGTCCGCCTGCAGCAGCTGTTCGACGGCGTTGTCGCCACTTCCAACGGTGAGCAGGGTGAGCGACAAGCTTCGTCCGTCGCGAGACCGCCATCCATCCGCGGCGCGAAGCCAGCCGGCCGCGTCGAGCAGCGAGTCGGCGAGCGGCGGCGCGAAGGTGGCCTTCCCTTCCCACGCGTAAGGGTGCCCCGGTGGCACGGGACCGCTTGCCGGAGTTCCGTAGCCCGCGATGGCAGCCGCGATGACACGATCGCGATCCACGGCATGTGCGAGCGCCCGCCTGACTCTCACGTCATCGAGTGGCGGGCGGTGCGCATTGAAGATGAGCGCCGTGGTGAACAGGACGGGATAATCCATCACCCGCAGCGATGGGTCATCGCGCACGAGGGGCGCCATCGTCGGCGAGATTCCAGCGACATCCAGCTCGCCGCCTACCAGGCCGGCAAACTTGGTGGTCGGCTCATCGACTACGGCAATGACCAGCCGGTCAAACGCTGGAGGACCGCCCATCGGCACCGGGAAGCTGGCGTTCCGGGGAAAAATCCAGCGTTGTCCCGAGCGCCGGTCTGAAAGTTGGAAGGGCCCGTTGCCCACCGGATCGGTGGAGAATGCCGCGCGGCGCATTTCACCCCGCGGTACATCGGATAGCCGGTGCTCCGGCACGATCGCCATCTCGCAGAGGACGAGCGGGAACCGCGGCTGCGCGCCGGCGAAGGTGATGAGCAGCGTGGTGTCGTCAGGTGCGGCGACCGCCGTAACATCGGCAAGATCCGCATAGCGAGGATATCCCGTTGCCGGATCGCGCGCAGCCTCCAGCGTGAAGGCTGCGTCGCGCGCGGTAGTCGGCACGCCATCGTGCCACGCCAGCCCACTATGCAACTGCATGCGAAGCGTCGTCCGATCCTCGGACCATGTCCACGATCGCGCGAAGTAGGGTATCGGGGCGAGGGTGCTGTCATAGCGGGCAAGGGTCACGAAAAGCACGTAGCGCTGGACCTGCCGGGATAGCGGATGCACCGTCACCAGCGGATTGGCCGATTCGAGGTCGGCACCAGAGGCGATCACCACCGTGCCCGGCTCGCGCGCGGGGGAAGCGCAGGAGCCCGCGGCAAGCAGTATCACGATCGCCGTTGACGCCCGATGGACGGCACGCATCATTGCGCGCATGCGATTGCTTGCGAGGCGCCTCGGTATCGCTGTCCTGCTGTTGTGGCTCGTTCTCACCATCACGTTCGCGCTGGTTCGCCTGGCGCCCGGGGATGCGGCGACGCTGCTCGTCCCACCGTCGGCCACCGCCGCCGACGCGGCGCGGCTGCGCTCGGAGCTGGGACTGGATGCGCCGGTCGTGGTGCAATATGGGCGGTGGATCGGTGGCGCGCTTCGAGGCGACCTTGGAGAGAGCTACGTTCATGCACGCCCGGTGGTCGCAGTGCTCGCCGATGCGCTGCCACTTTCGCTCGGCCTGGGAATCGCCTCGCTCGCGCTCACTTTCATTTTCGGAGTGCTGATCGGCATGGTCCAGGCGGTGCGGCGCGGCCGGCCAACTGACCTGGTCCTGACGGTGGCGACCACCACCATGTACGCGGCGCCAACGTTCTGGCTGGCGTTGGCGCTGGTGGCCGTGTTCACGTATGGAGCGGCACGGTGGGGGTTTCCCCCTGCCTTGCGACTGCCTGCGTTCGGTGTGCGCGATCCCGCTGCGACGGCCGGCGGCATTGCCGCATGGTTGGATGTGATGCGCCACGCGATTCTCCCGGTTGCCACGCTCGCTCTGGTGGGCGCCGCCGGCGTGGCGCGATACGCGCGCACGGCGGTGGCCGATGTATTGAGCGCGCTGTGGGTTCGAGCCGCCGCGGCGAAGGGCGTCGCAAGGCGACGGATCTATCTTCGTCACGTGCTCGCCAACGCCATGCCACCGCTGATAGTGCTGCTTGCGCTATCGGTTCCCGGCATTCTGGCGGGCTCGGTATTCGTGGAGAGCGTCTTCGCCTGGCCGGGGATGGGACGCGTAATGCTCTCCGCCATCGCGTCACGGGACTATCCCGTGGTCCTCGGCGCGACGACGCTGTACGCAGCGCTCGTCATTGGCGCAAATCTCATCGCCGATCTCGTGCTGCCATTGCTCGATCCCCGGCGACGCACGTGAGGCGGGCCGACTGGCCAACGCGCCTGTCGTTGCTCGCACTCGGCGTGCTGGCGCTCGGGGCGTTGATCGTGCCGGAGCTGGCACCGATGGATCCGCGAACGATCGGCGACGTGCTGGAACGCAGGTTGGTTCCGCCACTGGGCTACGATGACACTGGTGGCTGGCACCTGCTAGGCACCGACAAGTTCGGACGCGACATTTTCGTTCGAATGATGCTGGCGGCCCGGCTTTCGCTTCTGGTAGGAATCGCCGGCAGCCTGCTGGCCGGGGGGGTAGGAATCGGGTTGGGTGCGCTGGCCGCATGGAGCGGCGGCGCCACGGACCGCCTGACGATGGCACTGGCCGATGCCTTGCTCGCCATCCCCCGGCTGGTTCTGTTGCTCGTCTGCGCGGCGCTCTGGAACCCCGGCACGACCACTGTGGTCGCCGTTCTCGTCTTCACAGGCTGGATGGGTGTTGCGCGGCTGGTGCGGTCCGATGTTCTGGGCGCCCGCGCGGCGCCTTACGTCGAAGCGGCCGTGGCACTTGGGGCGCCGGGCCGGCGGGTCCTCTGGCGCCATGTGCTGCCCAACGCGCTGGGTTCGGCGGTCGTGGCGATCACGCTCGGTGTGGGGAGCGCAATTCTGCTGGAGAGCGGGTTGTCCTTCCTTGGACTAGGGGTGCAGCCGCCGCAGCCGAGCTGGGGAAACATGATCGCCGATGGCCGTGATCTGATCGTCATCGCCCCGTGGGTGGCGCTGGCTCCCGGCCTTGCGATCATCGGTACGGTGCTCTGCTGTACCCTGCTGGGCGACGCGCTCAGGGACGTGCTTTCCGGCGAACGTCCGGTGACGATCGGCGAGCGCGCCTAACGCACCAGCACGGTTACAACCGCACGCGGTCCGGCCAGGAATTCCACCCGTCCTTCGCTCACCTGAAGCGTCGCGCCCGGGGTCTCGTCCAATCGCGCCAGCCGTGCCTCCCGTTTCTGCTTATCCACCCCCCAGCTTCCTTCGACTGCGCGCTCGAGCAGATTGACGCAGCGGAGCACCATCCACTCACCATCCTCGCTTCGCTTGCAGGCGCCGAACGCCAGGCCAGTACCGCTCAGCTCAACGCCAACTGTCGGCGCCGGCGATGCCAGCAGCGCGCGAATAGTCTCCCCGGTGAGGGGGAACAGCGCATCGTCGGCGGCCTGCTCGATCTCATGGATGACATGTTCCGTGCGCGGTCCGAGCGGCAGGCACGCCAGCTCGCTCGCGATCGGGCCTAGGCACTGCGCTTCGGGCGTCGGCGAGGGCCAGCCAGCGTGGCCGGGACGCTCGGGAAGATCGGCGCGCGAGAGCTCGCCAACCCCGCGGAAGAGGGTGATGGCCACGCGACCGTCTTTCAGGACTTCGTACTCCGTTGCGCCGTTGGCGAAAATGGTCATGCTCGATCGATCATCGCAGCAGGTGACGTATCT
Source organism: Gemmatimonadaceae bacterium (assembly GCA_051002815.1). GTDB lineage: Bacteria > Gemmatimonadota > Gemmatimonadetes > Gemmatimonadales > Gemmatimonadaceae > JALZIF01. The sequence continues at coordinate 4,922 of JBPCLX010000225.1, read as the reverse complement.
GTGCATTGGAGCGGTGGGGAGCGCCCGTTCCCGCCCGTCGTCGTAAGGCGGCGGCGCAGCCGGGCGCCGGGCGACCGGCCCGAACGCGGCGTCGGCGTGCACATCACCATTCCGCACGCCGGTAGCACAGACAAGGCGGAGCCGGTGATCGCGGGCGACGTTATCGCACGTCACCCGCACCCGGAGAAAGCGGGCGCCGGCATCGATCGCCAGCGCCATTCTCACGGCCATGCTCACCGATGTCGCGGCACGCCCGTCTCGCGAGCTCTGCTCCGGGATCGACAGCAGAAACTCGGCCTCGATTTCTCCACGCAGGGGGCCGCTGTGAATCACCCTGGCCCGGTGTGCCGATTGGGCGCGAATCACCGGCTCGATTAGTGATGGTGTGTACGTGTCCCCCGCATCTCCGGCATCCTCGAGCTCGATGAAATCACGGAACTCCAGCGAGCCGTCGCGCCCGGACAGCGAGATGGCACCCGTCGATTCATGCGTCACGCGCAGAAACCCGTTCTCCAGCCAGGTGGAGCCATCCCGCGACGCACCGGTGCGAACATCGCCCTCGGGTGCTGCGCCAGCTCCCGCCGTAAGCGGAAAGGTCACCGTGCCGTAGCCGCGCACGTCAGGCAACCAGGCAACTACCCGCTGCGCACGAACCAGGTCGTTGTCAGGATATCGCCGGCGGGGCTCGAGCCGGTCGTTCCTCCGGCGCTCTTCGAGAACTTGATAGCGAATACGCCCCCCGTCGATGAGAACCGGCTCGTCGGGCGTCTCCGCCAGCTGCGCGAATGCCGAATCAGGCCCCACCGGTACGTCGCGAACGAAGGTGAGGAGTTCCAGCTCGGCGATGCCGTTCCGCACGCGTGCAGCCCGATTCCGCACCACCACGGATGGCCGCCAGCGGGGTCGTTGGTCAATGGACTCGTCCGGATCGTGACCGATCAGAGCGCCGATGCCGTCGGTGCGAAGGCCACGTGCCTGATCCTCCGATGACTCCAGCCGCGAAGCCATCGCTCGTCCGACCGCGTCGATGCTGCAGCCACAAAGCGTATCGTGGGGGTGGCACTGTAGAAGCGTCTGCCAGGCGGCGTGCTCGAGAGACGCCGGCGGCACTGCCGGAGACCTTCGCCCCAGCGCGAGCCACGGCTCTACGTCGCGCACCATCTCGCGCTCCAGGCGCACAGCGCGCTGCTTGAGCGGAGCGCGAACCGCGAACGTCCCTTGTAGCGACCATGTATAGCCGAACGAAGAGCGTAGCTCGCCCCTGATCTCGGGAAGGTCGGCGGCGGCGGCGCGTTCGACCAGCACTTGGGCAGCCGCTCGCAAACCGGTGCGCTGGACTCGATGCGGAGCAGCGGCCTCCCCCAGCCGGTCTACGGCCTGTTGCAGATCCCGTTGCGGCGCATGGTGATCGGCGCCGTTGAGCAGCAGCAGCGCACCCAGCCGCGCCCGCGGGACCAGTATGCGCTCGATTTCGTCCCACCGTGCCCGAGCGAATGCGGGATCGAACGGCAGATTCGAGGCGAACTCGTAGCCGGAGGGTGGGAGGTGGTGCACCACGACCGAGGAGCCATCGGCCGCTATCCACCGAAAGCTGTCGCCATTCGGCCATTCGGGACCCCCCAAGCCGCGCCAGAGCACCGCGAGTGGAATCCCAAACCCGGCAGCGAGGAGCGGAAGAGAAGCAGGATGCCCGAACGCGTCGGGCGAATAGAGCACGGCCGGGGCGGTAGCGCCACCGAGGCTGCTCAGGACCCGGCGTCCGGCGAGCAGGTTCCTGATCAGCGCCTCGCCACCGGGAATGAGCTCATCGGCGAGCACGTACCATGGCCCTGCTTCGATACGGCCGCTGAGCAGTGCCTCGGTGAGTGCCCCACGCTCCGCAGGACGGATCGCGAGATAGTCTTCCAGCAGAATGGCTTGCCCGTCGAGGAGGAACGGCGGCTCGTCAGGCGATGCGGCGAGCAGCTCATCCACCAATGGTATGAGCCGCTGCCGAAAGCGGGTCGCGGAGTGGTACCACTCCCGGTCCCAATGCGTGTGTGTTACGACAAAAACCGACAGCGATGCCGAGTCGCGACTCATCGCGACCCGGCCCGCCGCGGCAGATCAGCTGCAGCTACACGACTGTACTCCGTCCGCTGATGACGCGGAACAGCACGACGACAATAGCGATGACCAGGAGGATGTGAATCAGTCCACCGGCAACCGGAAATACGAACGCGCCGAGCAGCCATGCGACAAGGAGAATGATTGCGATCGTCCACAGCATGTTAGCCTCGCGGTTGAGTGAGTTGCCCCGTCTACGCTTCCAACCTATGGCAACTCCCATACCGCGCCGCCGCGCGTTTGGAGCCCTATTGCGCGATCAAGTCCCGAGAGGGCGCCGCACCGCGCGGAATGCGCTATCGATACTCGATCGTTGCACGCGCGGACGCGAACGCGGGAAGTTGATACGTGAGGCGCCCCGCGTCCAGAAGGTGAGGGCCGGCACACCAGTGCGGGAAGGGTAAAGGGGAAAGGGAGAAGGACACGGGGGCGCCGATTGCGTGTTCGCGGAGCACGGAGGAGACTTACCGGTTGCTTCGATCGTCCATTAGGTTGGATCACCGCCGGCGCGCAATTGCGCGCCTTCATCATACAGCGCATGACGAGTCTCGACACTCCAACAACACCAACGGTGCTCCGGCGCGGGCCCGTGCGCCGACTCTACGACTGGACGCTGTCCTGGGCCGACCGCCCCGGCGGCACGTGGGCGCTGTTCTCCCTCGCCGTCGCCGAATCGTCGTTCTTTCCGATCCCTCCGGATGTGCTGCTCATCGCACTCGCGATTGGCAAACCCAAGCGCGCGATGTGGTTCGCTTTCGTTTGCGCGCTCGGTTCGACGATCGGCGGCGTGATCGGCTACTACATCGGATTCTCGCTGTTCGAGCAGATCGGGCGCCCGGTGCTCGAATTCTATAACGCGACCGGAAAGTTCGACGAAGTGGGACAGCTCTATCGAGACAATCTCGTGCTCGCGCTGGGCACCGCCGGCTTTACGCCAATACCGTACAAGGTCTTCACCATTGCCGGTGGAGCATTCGCCGTACCTATAGTGCCGTTCGTGCTCGTTTCATTCGTGAGCCGCGCGATGCGCTTCTTTCTCGTCGCCGGGCTCATCTATGCGCTCGGCCCGCGTGTGAAGACGTTCATCGACCGGTACTTCAATCTCCTCACGATTGCATTCGTGGTGATTCTCGGACTCGGATTCTACGTCATCAAATTCGTCGCGCACTAGAAGCGCACGCGCACCAGACTGGACCTCCCGGTCAAAGCGACTAAGATTCCAGTATACACGACTGCAAACTGGGACTGGGAGGAGAGACCGACATGTCGCACACGCTTCCGCCGCTGCCGTACGACTACGGCGCGCTCGAGCCGCACGTTGATGCCCGGACGATGGAGATCCATCATACCAAGCATCACCAAGGCTACGTAACCAACCTGAACGCCGCGCTCGAAAAGGCGCCGGACCTGCAGAACAAGAGCCTCGAGGAGTTGCTAGGCGGCATCGACTCGGTGCCCGAAGGTATTCGCACGGCCGTCCGCAACAACGGCGGGGGACATTGGAACCACTCGATGTTCTGGCAGATCATGGGGCCCGGAACCGGCGGCGAACCCACCGGGAAGCTCGCCGAAGCGATGAAAGCGGCGTTTGGGGGCTTTGCTCAGTTCAAGGAGAAGTTCGCCGCGGCAGCCACCGGTCGCTTCGGCTCAGGGTGGGCCTGGCTACTCGCAGAGGGCGGCAAGCTTTCCATCGAAAGCACTCCCAACCAGGACAACCCCGTCATGCAGGGGAAGTCTCCGATCCTCGGCCTCGACGTGTGGGAGCATGCTTACTATCTCAAGTATCAGAATCGCCGTGCCGACTACATCGGCGCCTGGTGGAACGTGGTCAACTGGGACGAGGTGGCGAAGCGGATGAAGTGAGGAAATGGAAACAGGAAGCAGGAATTGGGGAAGGATTCGGGGCGCCTGTGGCGCCCCGTTTTTTTCTAGTTAATCGCGGATTCAGGTGCAGTTCCGCCGAAATCACCTTTGAGCTTGGCGATTGAATCGACGTCGTCGCGGAAGACCCTTCGCCATCCCGCCGGATCGCTTTGAAAAGGAGTGGGAGTAGCCGTCATCAATGTCGAAGGGGCGACGGATGAGGCGGATCTGGCGGATGAGGCGGATAATGCCGGGATGAGTGGAGAATCACTCGCCAGGCGAGGGATAGGTTGGTTTGCGGAGCTACGCTTCGATGTTCGGCTCCTGCTTCCACATGAGATCGATCAGCCCTTGATCCGCGCAATCCGCCTCATCTGTCGCACATTCGACATTGATGTCAGATAGGGCGAGGCCCTCGACGTCGGGAGTTCAGGCACGCACCGTGACAGGTGAGGCTGGTCTTTCCGCCTCATGGCGGATCTGGTGGACTCAAATCCGCGATGAACCTTTTTTCTACGCTCCGTCGGTGCCCGATCCATCCCCTTTCCGTCTCTCCAATTGCTCTTTCTCCTCCCGGCTGCCCGCCACCAGGTCGTCCAGTCCTCCGTCTCCCGGACGCTCGGATCTGGTATCTGACCCCGTATCCCCGAGCGGAGAGGCCCTCGACAGCCTGCCTAGCAACGGAGGGGCGAGAAAAGTGGTCACGATGACCATCAGCGTCACCGCGCTGAACAGCTGAGAGTCGAGCGCCCCCCGGCTCAGCCCCATCTGGGCAAAAATGAGCCCGACTTCGCCACGCGGGATCATCGCCACGCCGATCAGCGCCTTGTTGCCATTGAACCACCAGGGTGCATATCCAGCCACGAACTTTCCCCCCACCACAACCACCAGCAGCGCACCGCCGACCATCAGGGTATTGGTGTCTGCGAGTGTTCGCACATCGACCGCGGCGC
>JBPCLX010000224.1:0-3564 GCA_051002815.1 Gemmatimonadaceae bacterium | reverse complement strand
GCGCCGCGTAGGTGTCGATCCAGCCAAGTTGCACTATCAGCGTGTACAGCGGAATGAGGGTCAGCTGGCCGGGTACCAGCAGGACCGCGATAGTGATGGCGTTGAGCGCGGGCCGGCCGCGAAAGTGCAGACGAGCCATCGCGTACGCCGTCATGGAGCCGAGCACCAACACGGCGCTGGTGATAGTCGTCGCGACCAGCGTGCTATTGAGAAGGGCGCGTCCGAACGGTGCGCGAGCCCACATGGTACGATAGTTGTCAAACGTGAAGTTCTCGGGCCAGAGCGCGAGCGAGCCGACCTCGATCGGTGGTTTGAACGTGGTGGATGCCATCCAGAGAAACGGATAGATGAAGGTCAGCGCGGCGATCGTCAGCGTTCCATACAGAACGATTCGCCATAGCAGCTTCATGACGCCTCGGCCTTGCCGATGATCCGGCGTTGGAGGAGGACTACCGTGCCGATGATCAGCGCCAGGGCCACGCCGATGGTGGCGGCGTAGCCCATCTTCTGGTAGGAGAACGCGTTCGTATAGAGATAAAGGACAATGGAGTATGTGCGCCGCAGAGGGCCGCCGCCGGTCATTACATACGGCTCGATGAAGAGCTGAAAGCCGTTGATCGTCGAAAGCGTTACGACGAGTATCGTCTGCGGCAGCAGTGAAGGCAGCGTTAGGTATCGGAAGCGCTGCCAGGCGGTCGCGCCTTCAATTTCGATAGCCTCCTGGCAGCTTCGCGGAATGTACTGGAGCCCGGCCAGATAGATGATCACGTAGAATCCGACGTTCTTCCAGGTGACCATAACGGCAATCGCCGGCATTGCCGTTCGCGGATCGGTGAGCCAGGGCACCGGCGAGAATCCCATGCGGGTGAGCAGCTGGTTGAACAGTCCTACGTCGGTGGCGTAGAGGTTACTCCAGAGGATCGCCACGACCGCGCCCGAGATCACCACGGGAAGAAAGAACGACGCCCTCCAGAACGCGCGAAGCGCCAGCGGTCGGTTCAAAGCCAGGGCGAGTGCCAGAGCAGTTACTATCTGCAACGGCACGTGTATGCCCAGGAAGACAAAGGTGTTCGCGACCGCCTGCCAGAAGCGACCGTCGCTCGCCAGCAGTTGAACGTTGGCGAGTCCGACGAACGAAGGCTCGGTAACCAGATCCCACTGAAGAAAGACGAGGATTACCGCGAATACGATCGGATAGGCAACGAAGGCGCCCAGGAACGCGATGTAGGGCGCCGCCAATACCCAGCCGGATCGCTCTTCAGCGCGCATCGAGAAGCCTCTCGGCTTCGGCCGCCGCGCGGCTCAGAGCCTCTCTCACCGGAACAGTGCCGTATACGGCCGCTTCCTCGTACGCTTCGGAGATCAGGTCAAAGATCTCGACTACGTCAGGATCTATGTCCAGGTCGCGCGATCGCTCGACGTAGGTGGCATAGGTAGCCAGCGTTGGCCATTTGGCGAGGGACTGTGTGAACCGCACGTCGGCATCGAGGCCACGCCGGTATGGAAGCTGGCTCGCTTCCTCGATGAGCAGCCGGTCGGCTGCAGGGGATGTCAGATAGGCGACGAACCGGGCAGCTGCTTCTGGATGCCGCGTGGTCGAAAAGATGGCAATGCTCCGCAGGTCCGCGAACGCGTAGCGGTCGTCCGGATCAGTTCCGTCCGCCGCCGGCACCGGGGCAACGTCGTAGCGAAGTCCGGTAACCTTCATCTCGTGCAGTTCGCGAACGAACCAGGGCCCGATGATCTTCATCGCCACCGTTCCGTCCGCGAATGGATCCCGGCCTAACGCAAAATTCGAACGGGGCAGGGTACCCTCGGCGAAGCCGCGCCGGAGCACATCCAATGCCGCTACCGCTGCCTCGTTGTCGAAAATGACCTTGCCGTCGGCAATGAGAGTGCGTCCCCCGGAGCTTGCCAGATACAGAGGATAGAAATCGTAGAAGCGCTCGAACCAGGTCGTCTTGAGCGTGGCCCACAGTGCCCACCGGTCCAGCCTGCCGTCGCCGTCGCTGTCCCGCGTAAGGCGTCGGAACGCCTCCAGAAGCTCGGTGTGGTTGCGCGGCGGCTCGATCCCCGCTGTCGCCAGCAGATCGACGTTGTACATCAACATCTCGGGATTCGTTTTCCAGGGGAATGCGTAGATTCCACCATCCGGAAGCCGGAGCGACTGCAGCATGGCGCCGTTCGTGCGCTCCTGAAGACGCGCGGCCGTTGCCACTCGATTGTCCAGGCGCACGACGCCCCGCGCACGGACCAGTCGCGCCAGCAGCGCCGATGAGACATTGGAGCTCACATCGGGAGTCGCCTTCGCCACGATCGCCGCGAGCAGCACTTCCTCGGAAGAACGACCGGCGGGCAACGGTTGCACGCGCACCTGCACATCGGGGTTCGCCGCGTTCCACTCCTCTGTCAGGCGCATTGCGAGCCGCACTTCCACCGGATTGGCCGCGGGCCAATAGGTGAGTGTGATCGGGGTGGTGGCCTCGGTCCCTTCAGCGACCTCGATTCCCGAAGCTTCTCGCCTCAGGACGATGCTCTCGCCGTCCTCATCGGCGAATTCTCGCCGATCCGGAAGGTCCGCCAGTGAAATGGACGGCTCGCCAACCGGGCGATAGCGCAGGTACCTGGCGGCTACCGGATTGCTCGTGACAGCCTGCAGCGCGAGCAGCGCTTCGATCGTTGACTCCGCACCGGAGTTTCTGTTCACGGAATCTGGCGAGGGGCCGTCGATCCCATCGAAGGTGCGGCCGGACTGCTCGTCGTACATTGCTATCCCGGCGGGATTGGCTCCGAGGAACCACGCCGCCGTTAGGCCGGCGAAAGTGGCGTACCGGTCGTCCCCTGTCGCTTCGGCGAGCGCCAGGTAGCCGGCCACGATCGGGCTGATCCCGTAAGCAATCTGGGGAAACCAGGTGACCGAACCGCCTGGCGAAATTTCCCATGGGACTCGACCGGCCAGAAGAAAACGTCCCCAGAGCGCGTCGGCTTCCTGCCGGGCAGCCGCGGCGAAGTCCGAGCGGTCGAGCACGGAGGCAGCGGTAGCGAGCGCCTCGGTGGAGCGACTGCCCCACGCGTGCCAGGCGGCATCCGGCCGATCGATTCGAGCGCCCCACGGCGGCAAATCGTCGGTGCCTGACGCGAGCGGCACGAGCAGTTCCGCCGTCCGCGCGCACAGTGCCGCCAGCTGCTCAGACGGTTCGGCGCGCTGCAGTGCGAGAAGCCCCAGCAGCGCTTCGGCGGTGGCGGTGGCCGACCCGCCGATCAGGCGGCCGGCATGGACCTCCCGCGCCAAGCGCTCGACGGTGCGATCCAGGGCTGGACGCAAACTCGTAAGGCTGGCCGAGTCATGGGGGCCGAGTACGCGCTCCGCTTCCCCGAGTGCCCACAGACTTCGTGCCGCCCAGTAGGACATGCTCTTTCGGCTGCTCGGAGCCCGGCGATTTGGAATGCCCCGCGCATCGATGAAGTTGATGTATTCCCCGTCGCCCTGCTCCATCGCCACGACGAACGCCAGCAACCCGAGCGCTTCATCTCGTGCGCTGACATCTCCGGTCATCTCATATG
>JBPCLX010000223.1:0-3471 GCA_051002815.1 Gemmatimonadaceae bacterium | reverse complement strand
ATTCCCGGCTGCGCCACGCCGAACGCCAGTCCCGGAGGTAGCGCCATCGCTTTCTGGGATCCGGTGAGCACGAAGTCGAGCGACCAGGCATCGGCTTCGACCTGCGCCCCGGCAAGGCCCGTCACGCTGTCGACCAGCAGCACTACGTCACCCGCCTCGTGCGCCACGCGCGCCAGGTCGCGGATCGGATTGAGCGCACCGGTCGAAGTCTCGCTGTGAACCACCGTGACCGCGTCGTAATCGCCCTCTCGCAACGCGTCGGCGAGCATCTCCGGAGTGTGCGCGGATCCTAACGGCACCTCGAGCGCGGTGGCATCCAGTCCGCAGGCACGGGCGATCTGAAGGAAGCGGTCGCTGAACGCGCCATTGACGAGTGACAGCACCCGCCGGCGCGCGCCGTTGCGCAGTGCGCCTTCCATCAGGCCGGTAGCTGAGGCAGTGGCGATGTAGACGGGCCGGCTCGTACGAAAGAGCGCGCGAAGCCCGGGCTGGACGCCGGCGAGCAGCGCCTCCATTGCCTTGCCGCGATGCCCGATCATTGGACGAGCCTGAGCGGCCAGCACATCGGGATGGACTTCGGTTGGACCTGGAAGAAAGAAGCGGCCGAACGCGGCGTTGTCGGTCAAGGTATCGGGAGACAAGTGAAGTGGGTCGAGGGTTGGATCGAACAGGGTCGCCTAACGTGACCTTGGGGGAGCTGCTTCGCGGTCATCGCGCTTCATCGCGTTCTGGCCGCTCGTACCTCTTGCGGCGCGCTCGAGCAGCAGGCGGCCCTCCCGACTGCGCGGTTGGGAATCGCCGAGCGCCAGCGCCAGTACTGGAGCAAGCGATCGCTCACGAACTACCGCATCCGCCGCGGCGGTGACCGCGTCGCGAGCGATCACACCGGCAAAGGCGATGAACGCATCGGCCGGGGGTCGTGCCTCGAGGTCGGTGATACCGTCGCCGACGATCATCACCGGCGGGACGAGCGCACTTCCCCACGACTCCAGCTGCGCACGCTTGCCCATCGTGTACGCCAGCGGCGATGTCTCGTCCCAGCCGGCGAATGCGCCCTCGCGGTCGAAGCGCACCTCCACTGCCGCGACGTGCTCGTCAGGCACTCCGAGAGCGCGCGCAACCGCGAGGACGGCTGGCCGCAACCCGCCGGAGACGATCCGCACCGCAATCCCTTCGGCGTGTAGCGCCGCGACCGTCTCGCGCGCGTCCGGAACCAGCCGCTCCACATACAGCTCGCCGAGCGACTCGAGTCTTTCACGCGAAGGGCGGACGAGAGCAATCCGCCGCCCGTATACCTCTTCCAGCCGCAGTTCGCCACGCATCGCGGCGTCGGTCAGCGCTGTGATCGCGGCACGGTGGGGGCCGGCGAGCTCATCGATTCCTTCGACGGCCGAGAGTGTCGAATCGCAGTCGAAGACCACGGTGGAGAAACGGGGCACATGGGAAATGTAGTCGAACGGCCCACTCCTGATTCCGACGGTGCAGTCCGGCGGTTTGAGTTTCATCACGGAAAATCGTATCCTCCGGAAACTCATGGGCTGCCTCCGTTTAGGTCCGGCGGCATTCAGGCTTGCCGACCAGGTCCTCCGAGGGGATATGCGAATAGATGCCACTGCACGCCGCCGACTCATTGTCGCGTTCATGCTTGCACTGCTCTGGGCGGTCACGGCTCTGTGGGTTGTTCCGATGCTGATCCGAAGCGCGTACGCCGGCGAGTCACTGGCGGCGGTGAACCGGTTGATTCAGGGGCAGGCCAATACCCCAGTCGAGGCGTATCTGGAGGATTGGCAACAATTTGCGTGGAATGCTACGTGGATTGCCGCCGTTCTGGCTGGGCTCGCGATCATCATCGTCTACCTGGCCAGTCGGATGCGCAAGCTCAACCGCAGCGACGAGCATCGTTCCAGTGTTTTGCAATGGCCTGATGTCCTCGTGCTCGCCGTCTGGACCGGGATCCTTGCAGGTCTTGCGGAAGCGATCAACGGAATCGTGCGGCACCGCATCCAACACCTCCCGACGGGCGAAGTCGTGTCTGCGGAGCTGTTCTGGCTGGTGCCGCTGGCCGCCGCGACGACGTTTCTGGCGCTCGGCCTGTTGCTTATCGCCTTCGATCGGATACTCCCGGCGCGCTTCAAGCTTCTCCGCGGCGCTCCGGCGCTGTTCGCCGGCCTCGCCGTGTACAGCCTCTTTCGCGCGTTAGGCGTGGGCCTCGCCAACGTAGCCGTAATCGTTCTCGCGTCGGGCGTCGCGGTCGTCACCATGCGAGCGTTCGCCAGATACCCGGGATCGACCAGATGGATGGTTCGCAGAACTACGCCATGGATGGTTGGCGGACTGGTAGCGTGGGCACTCATCATTCCGGTGTGGCGGCGGGCAGTCGAGTCACGGATCATCGCTGCGCTGCCTGACGCGGCTCCGGACGCACCGAACGTTCTCGTGATCATCTGGGACACGGCGAGAGCGCTCAATCTGTCGTTGTACGGATACGAGCGAGAGACCACCCCTGAGCTCGAGCGGCTTGCCGCGCGCGGAGCCACGTTCGAGCGGGCCTTCAGTACCTCCTCGTGGTCGCTTCCTTCGCACGCCAGCATTTTCACCGGCCGATATCCACCCGAGATGTCGGTGGGAAGACAGATCCCTCTCAACAACAAGCACCCCACGCTGGCCGAAGTGCTGGCGCGCCGAGGGTACGCGACGGGCGGATTCACGGCGAACCTGTTCTATGGTTCGAGTGACTACGGAATCGCCCGGGGGTTCTCGTGGTACGATGCCAGGCCCGCCATCAAGGGGACGGTGATCGCCCACACCTGGTGGTTGTCACGCACGAGCGTGCAGCGCATTCGCGACAAGATTGGCAGGCGGGGGCACATGCTTCGGCGCAGAGCCCAGCACGTGAATGGCGCACTGCTCGACTGGATGTCCCGGCACCCGGACAGGCCGTTCTTTGCGGTAGTGAATCACTTCGATGCCCACGAGCCGTACCTTCCCCCGGAACCGTTCAACCTGGCCTTTTCGACTACACAGCCGCGGTACTGGTTCGCCGACGAGCAGCCATTCCTTTCGGTTGAAGTACTCTCCGAGCTGAAGGACGCGTACGACAGTTCGATCCGGTATCTGGACCACGAGCTCAGCCGCCTCCTTCGAACGCTGGAGGAAAGGGGTGAACTCGAGAATACGCTGATCATCCTGACCTCCGACCACGGCGAGGAGTTCGGGGAGCACGGCGTGGGCCACTTCGGTCATGCTCGCAGCGCCTACGCGGCGTCACTGCTCGTGCCGCTCGTCGTGGTCTATCCGCCGGAGATCGCTCAGGGTGTCCGAGTGCGTGACCCTGTAAGCATCCGGGACATTCCCGCCACGGTAATGGACGTACTGGGGGTGGCGGATTCTCATCCCTTCCCCGGCATTTCGCTGGGGCGCTATGCGAACGGAAAGGTCACCGACGAGGAGCGCGCCGAGCCGAGACTATCT
>JBPCLX010000222.1:0-5297 GCA_051002815.1 Gemmatimonadaceae bacterium | reverse complement strand
ACCGGCACGTTGACCCGCTCGAACATCTTCGCGCCTCGCAGTGCATCGCCGACCGACATCTCCTGCGGCGTGGTCACGATGATGGCGCCATGCACGTGCGTCGCCTGCACCAGCGAGAGCTGCGCGTCGCCGGTGCCCGGCGGCATGTCTACGAGGAAGTAGTCCAGCTCCCCCCACAGCACGTCGCGCAAAAACTGCGTGATCACTTTCATTACTATCGGCCCGCGCCAGATCGCCGGCTGGTCCCGCTCGACCATGAAGCCAATGCTCATCAGCTTCACTCCGTGCGCCTCCAGCGGAATGATCTTCTGGCGCGCCTGATCGACCTCCGGCTGCTGCTGCACGCCCATCATGCGAGGCTGGTTGGGGCCGTAAATGTCGGCGTCCATCAGCCCCACGCGCGCGCCACCCTGCGCCAGCGCGACCGCCAGATTGCTCGCGACGGTACTCTTGCCGACGCCGCCCTTGCCTGACGAGACGGCAATGATGCGTCCGAGATTCGGATATGCCACCGGCGTCGGCGCGGATGGGCGCGGCGGAGCGGCGGCGCGCGGCGCCTCCATTACCGGAAGGGCGCGGCCAGTTCCGGGCTTCGCAGCTGGACGAGCGGGCGCATGTGCCGGCGGCTGACTGCGCGCGCCGGGGTCCTTCACGTCCACCACTACCGAGGCGCCCTCGGCCACACGCTCGGCTGCCTGACGAATTTCACGCACCAGCGATGCGGGATCCTGCGCGCCCAGATAGAAATTCATGCGCACGCGGCCGTCGGGCTCGCGCCGGATGGCATCGACCATTCCATCCGCGGCTACCGATCGTCCCGTGCGGGGATTGATGACGTGCTGCAGCGCGGCCGCGATCTCCGCCGCCAGCGATTCACTCATGATCGTGTCCTCGATAGCTACACGGCGCGCACTTCGCGGATTTCCGGAACGCGCTGCCGCAGATTGGCTTCGATACCCTGGCGAAGGTGCGAGGCCGTCAGATCGCAATCCGGACAGTCGCCGGACAGCCGCAATACTGCCACCCCGCTGTCGAACTGAAATTCGACCAGCTCCACCCGGGAGATTTCCGGCGGCAGCAGCGTGCGAAGACCTTCGAGTGCCGTCCGAATACGGCGAACCGTCGCTGCCTCACGTCCGCGTTGTCGTGCTTCCCTCATGCTTCGCAAGCTAGGAGAGCGACGGGCGAATGCAAGCGCCGGCCCAACGCTCAGCGCGTACCGTTCACGAGAAACTCGCGAGCCGCGCTCACCACCGTCTCTCGCACCACATCGAGCGAGCCGGCGATCAGCGCGCCGGAGGCCTTCGCGTGCCCGCCACCGCCGAACTGCCGCGCAAAAGCGTTCACATCCACCGCTCCGGTGCTTCGGAAGCTCACCTTCACCTGTCCGTGGCCGAGGTCGCGAAAGAACAGCGCCATTCGCGTGCCGGCAATCGACCGTGGATGCTCGGCAAGCCCGTCGAGCTCCTCCGAGCGGACGTTGTACCGCTCCAGAACCCCTGCCGGAAGCGAGATCCACGACAGCCCCACGCGCTCGTCGACTTCGAGAGTTTCGAGCGCCTCGCGCAGGAGGCGCAGACGTCCGACCGGAACGGAGGCGTAGATTCGCTGGTACATCTGCTCCGGATCGACACCCGCCGCCAGCAGCTCGGCGGCCACCGCGTGGCAGCGGGGTGTGGTGTTGCTGAATCGGAACCCGCCGGTATCGGTGACCAGTGCGGTGTAGATCGAGCGCGCGATGTCGGGCGTGATGTTCATCTCCAGCACCCGGGCAAAATCGTACACCAGCTCCCCGGTCGCCGAGGCGGTGGTATCGGCGAATAACACGTCACCAGCCGGCTCGTCTTGCGGCACGTGGTGATCGATCACCAGCCGCGGTACCTTCAACGTGCGTACCGTGTCGGCCAGCGAGCCTAACCGGTCCACATCGCTGATGTCGAGGACGATCAGCAGGTCCACCCCTCGCAGCGCGGCTGCGCCACCGTTGCTCCGCTCTTCGATGTCGTCCCCGAGCAGGAAGTCGAACATCTTGGGCCAGGGGGTGGGGTTGACGATTCGGGCCTGAATGTCGCGTTGGGCGAGCAGCCGGGCGAGCGCCGTCTCCGAGCCACAGCCGTCGCCATCGGCGTTGATGTGCGTCGACAGGGCGACCGTCATTCCAGGGCGCAGCTCGGCGGCGAGCAGCTCGATGGCCGCGCGCCGGTGGGCGGGTACCGTCAGCACGAAACGTGACCGGCTCGCGCGGCTCCGGTTGGCGCAGCGCAGGTTGTGACCGTCAGGCCCATATCACACGGAGTAGTTCGGCGCTTCGCGCGTAATGGTCACATCGTGGGGATGCGACTCGCGGAGGCCGGCGGTCGTTATGCGCACGAACTCCGTCTGCGTTCGCAGCTCGTGCACCGAGCCGCAGCCGACGTACCCCATTCCGCTGCGCAGCCCCCCGATCATCTGATAGAGCACGTCGCCGACCGGGCCCTTGTAAGGCACTCGACCCTCGATGCCTTCGGGAACCAGCTTTCGCGGCGACATCTCCCCTTCCTGGAAATAGCGGTCGGCGCTCCCATCCTGCATAGCCGAAAGACTGCCCATTCCACGCACCATCTTGTACCGGCGCCCCTCGAGAAGAAACGCCTCCCCCGGACTCTCCTCCGTGCCGGCGAGCATCGAGCCCATCATGACCGACGACGCTCCGGCCGCCAGTGCCTTGACGATGTCGCCCGAGTACTTGATGCCGCCGTCGGCGATCACCGGCACTTCGCCAGCGCCCTCGACCGCTTCGAACACAGCCGTGAGCTGCGGCACCCCTACGCCGGTCACCACGCGCGTCGTGCAGATGGATCCAGGCCCCACTCCGACCTTTACAGCGTCCACGCCGCGCTCCACCAGCGCAGCGGCGCCCTCCCGACTGGCCACGTTGCCGGCGACCAGCTGCGCATCGGGAAACCGCTCCCGCACGGTCGACGTGGCCCGCAGCACGCCATCGCTGTGTCCGTGCGCGGTATCGATCACCAGCGCATCCACTCCGGCATCGATGAGCGCGATCGCCCGGTCCAGGAAGTCCGAGCCGGCACCGATTGCACCGGCCACCCTCAGCCGGCCGTGGCGATCCTTGTTGGCGTGAGGGTGCTCGCGCCGCTTGTGGATGTCCTTGACGGTGATCAGCCCGCGCAGCAGGCCCTCACCGTTCACCACGGGGAGCTTCTCGATCCGGTTCTTCCCCAGAATGCGCTCCGCCTCGTCGAGAGTCGTCCCTTCAGGAGCGGTGACCAGGCGGTCCTTGGTCATCACCTCGCGCAACGGGCGGTCGAGCTCGCGCTCGAATTGCAGATCCCGGTTGGTGATGATCCCGACCAGCCTTCCTTCGCGGTCGACGATCGGCACCCCGGAGATCTTGAACCGCTTCATCAGCGTGCTCGCTTCGCGCAGCGTCGCGTCAGGCGCGAGAGTGATCGGGTTGAGGATCATCCCGCTCTCCGAGCGCTTAACCCGGTCGACCTCCGCCGCCTGACGATCGACCGACATGTTCTTGTGGATGACGCCGATCCCGCCCGCCCGCGCCATGGCGATCGCCATCGCGCTCTCGGTCACCGTATCCATCGCCGCCGACACGAGCGGAACATTCAGAGCGATGCCGCGCGAGAAGTTCGAAGTGGTGGAAACGTCCTTGGGATGCACCTCGGAATGCCGGGGTGCGAGCAGCACGTCATCGAATGTGAGCGCTGATTGCTCGCGCACCCGGTCGATACCCGTGCGCACCGGCTGCCTGATGTGCGACGGCCCGCTTCCGGGGGGAACCTGGATAGCGGGCCGAACTTCCGTGCGAGTAGTGGTAGCCATGGCGAAAGCTAGAAGTGCATCGTGGCGAAGTCTAGTAGGCGCCCTCCAGGCAATTATCGGAACCTCGTCAGCGAAGACTCGGCTCCGAGTCCTGGCGGTCGCGTGTCAATACAGATCGTAGGTCATGGCTACGACGAGTTGACTGGCACTAACGCTCATGGTTCACGCGGATGAGGCGGAAACTGCGGATGCTGCGCTTTCCCTGGTACCGGGGTCTGAGCTTTCCGGCGGAGCAGCCACAAAGCAATGTGTTCGCGCTCACACCGCGAACTTCTTCAGCCGCTTCTTCATTCTACGGGGCAGGAAGAACGACGCCGCCACCAGAACGCCCTGCAGATTGCTGCGGCTCAGCGCCGAGATCGGTCCATGCCAATGCGATGAGACTACCGACGCTCCCGCGTTGGCGATCAGCCGCTCCAGCGCCAGCATCAGCAGGTAGATGTCGTCTACCTGACCCAGGAACGGTATCACGTCAGGCAGCAGGTCGAGCGGCATCACTATGTACGCCATTGCGCCTGCCACGAGCAGCTTGTCCACCCCCGAGACCCGCCGATCGGTGATCAGTCCACCGAGCAGCCGCATGTAGTTGGGAAACTGCCGGATGGTGCCCACAATGGTTCGCTTGAACCCGGTACGGGGCCTGGAGCGGCTGGTAACGCGCTCAGCGCGGTCCGCAGCCGCGGCTGCACGTTGGCGTCCGGCCGTCGCGCCTGACGATGAGCTCACGATGATGCTCCTTCGCTCGATGGTGGCTGGCTGTCCGGCGGCCGCGTCGGTGCAGGCGGCGCGGGATAATCGCCGGGACGTGGCACCGGCCGCGTCGCGGCGTCGATTACATCAGTTGCAACCGACTTGCCAGCGGCCACCGCGCCCGACAACACGCCCATCGCCTTGCTGAGATAGTTCATCGTCTCGCCGATCGTGGCGGCCGAAACCCGCCCCGCCCGCATTGTATCCTCCATCCCCTCGGCGAACCGCTGGAACGCGTTCGGCGGCGCCTGGCGCGTGGCGTACCGCGAATCGAGAAATTCGATGTAATCGAGCACCGCGTAGACGCGCTCATCCGGCAGCTCATCGAGCTTGCGGATGATCCGGTCGCGAAGGACAGAGTTCATGGGGGTCGAGGGTCGAGGTCGAGGGTCGAGGGGCGCGGGGCGCGGGGCGCGGGGCGCGTTTCAAATCTGCGCAACGAACGGAGTTCCGGCGAGGTCTACTCGCGCATCAAAAAAAACAGCGCTCCGGACCGTGGAGCACTGCACATTCGGTTCCCATTCAATATTTGCCGTTTCCCATTTCCCATTTCCCATTTCCCCATTTCCTATCCCTTCCACCGCGCCTTCGAGCCCCGGGTATCGATGTGAACAAAGGCCTGATTGTACCTTGCCGAGGTATAGAGACCCATACCGCCCACGAGGTCGGGGTGCAGGCTCTCGGTACGCTCGACTGCCAGAGCGACCAGC
>JBPCLX010000221.1:0-9025 GCA_051002815.1 Gemmatimonadaceae bacterium | reverse complement strand
CCGTTGGATCATGCACCGCCGTTGAGCTGTTGCTGAGTTCCCCTGCGCTGAACTTCGCTCGCCTCATTGAATGCCTCCGCGACCTCTGCGAGACCTCCGCGTTCAAAGAGACAGAAACCTTGCACCGTACCGATTCATGTCGGCCAGGTTGTCGAGCTCCCGGGTTGTCTGTTGGCGTGCGACTAATCTCCTTGAAATGCAACAGCGGCCGTCCGCGATGGCGTACAGCCGCTGTTGCTTGCTGGCGGACGAGAACGGATCCTGCCCGTAATCGACCCGACCCGACCATCGTTAGAACGTGCTGCCGATGCTGCTCGGGGTGGTGGGCATGGTGCCACACTCGGTGCTGATCGCATGATAGCGGGCTTCGGCGAAAAGCTTGGCCGCCATCAGGTTGAAGCGGAATCCAGCGCCGGCGTTCCAGCCGATGTCACCAACGCGCTCGGCGTCAGGCACTTCGGCCTTCGACCAGTAGTAACCACCGCCAGCCATTGCATACAGCTTGGCCGGTCCGACCGGCACGATGTCGTAGCCCAACGCAGCCGTCGCGCCGATCGTGGACATGTCTGCGCCGAAACCTGCCATCGGCAGGCGGCTGTACAGCCCATCAACACGGACGTGCACTGGCAGTACAGGCAGTCCGGCGCGAACGCCAACGAGTCCGTGGTAGCCTTGGCTCGTCGCGTCGGCAAGCTCACCGGTCGGCAGGGTAAGACCGCCGCCGATGTTCAGCGACATCTGGGCCTGCGCCGGGGCGGCCGAAAGAGCAGCCGCGAACGAGAGCCCGAGCGCGAGGCCACGATGACAACGCTGCATAACTCATCCTCCTGAGAGGTATCGTGATTGTGGCGCGAACGCGGCCCGGTTCGACTATCGAACCCGTTGCCCGATCCGCCCAGGCCGCCGCGCCCGAAGGGGCGGTGGCAAGCCACCAAATCGACGAACGGACTCAACAAGAGGCAACGCGGCGGGGATGTACAGCAGCTACTGCTTCCTGGGTGAGCTCACTTGCGTTTGTCAGGGTGTAAGGCGAAGTCTCCTGTTAGCGGCCAATTGGGACAGTTAACGAGACTCACTGAACCGTCGGCTGTAAACATTTGAACTACCTGTCATGGCTGAAACTCAGGAGTGGCCCGCCCTTCCTTACGAGGAATGGCGCGAGAGTTATGAAACGCTGCACATGTGGATGCAGATCGTGGGAAAGATCCGGCTGGCGAAGGCTTCGCCGGTGAACCACTGGTGGCACACGACCCTTCACATAACGCCGCGCGGACTCGCCACTTCGGCCATTCCCCACGGGCCGCGAAGCTTCGAGATCACCTTTGATTTCATTGATCATGTACTGTCAATCGAGACGAGCGATGGCACAGAGCGACGCATTACGCTGGAGCCACGAACAACCGCGGACTTCTATTCCGAAGTAATGGCGCGGCTCGACGAACTGGGGATTCCCGTCCAGATCTGGCCTCGTCCGGTCGAGGTCGAAACGCCTATTCGATTCGATGAGGACCGCGTGCACCAGTCTTATGATGCGGCGCAGGTCGAGCGGTTCCATGGTGCACTGTTGCAAGCGGACCGCGTGCTTCAGCGCTTTCGCGGCCAGTTCATCGGGAAATCCAGCCCCGTGCACTTTTTCTGGGGTGCATTCGACATAGCGCTCACCCGATTTTCCGGCCGGCGGGCGCCGGAGCATCCAGGGGGCGCTCCGAACGTGGGACGTCATGTCATGGTCGAGGCATACTCGCATGAGGTCGCGAGCTTTGGCTGGTGGCCGGGAAGTGCAGCGTATCCGGAGCCGGCCTTCTATGCTTACGCGTATCCGGAGCCGGCGGGCTTCAGGGAAGCGGCGGTGAGACCGGTAGCGGCGCAATACCTTCAGGCATTGGGCGAGTTCGTTCTTCCGTACGAGGCCGTGCGACTCGCGACCGATCCGGACGCGGCAGTACTCGCATTCTGTTCGGAAGTGTATGAGGCGGCAGCCGATCTGGGAATGTGGAATCGTCAGGCGCTGGAACGCTAGACCTAACCGCGGCCCTCTCGAACCCGAGCGGCGGCACAGCCGTCAAGGACCTGTTGGCATGCCTTGCAGCATCACGAAACACGCGGTACATAGAGCACTGCTCGGCGCGATCATGGCAGCCGCCGTCAGCAGCGGTTGCGCAACGACGAGCGGGACTCCCAGGGCCGACGCTCCGCCTGACGATCCGCCGGCGCTTGCCGCCGTCTCACAGGAAGAGCTGCGCCGAGACCTGTTCGTGCTCGCCAGTCAGGCGATGCGTGGCCGCGAAGCGGGCACCATTGATGAGCTTCGCGCCTCCGCGTGGATCGCCGAACAGGCACGAGCCGCCGGGCTCGAGCCGATGGGCGACGACGGGACATACTTTCAGTTCTGGCCGATGCTTCGCGCGCGGATCTCGGCGGACAGCCGGGTAGTCCTCGGAGGTACGTCGCTCGAGATCCCCAACCGTGCGGTGGTGGTGACGCCAACCGACGCGCGAATCGACGCACCGATCGTTTTCGTGGGCGAAGGGAAGCAGGCCGACCTGGCCGGCAAGGACATTCGCGGGCAGGCGGTTGCGGCGGTGCTCTCGCATCCCGAGGGCGCTCCGCCCCTCGGCCCCGATCTCAGCGCACGTCGTTATGCCATGAGCTCCGTCAGACAGCGCGCTGCGTTTCTGATAGAGAACGGTGCTACCGCGGTCGTGCTCGTTTCGGATTCCGTGGCCGACGGACAGTTCCAGAACATCGCCGCCGGTTGGGCGCGTGGCAGCTACGACATCGATGATTCCGAAGGAGAGGAGAGTGCTTCCCGCCCGCCGGTCATCTGGGTTCGGCGTTCCGCGCTCGATCTCGTAAGGCAGCCTGGTACGAGGCTCGTTGCCGAGCTTCAGCGCGAGCGATTCGTCGTCCCATCGGTGAACGTGGTGGCGCGGGCGCCCGGCAGCGATACCCAACTGCGCGACGAGCACGTGCTGTACAGTGCCCACCAGGACGCGCTCGGCGTTCGATATTCGTGGGATGGCGACTCGGTGTGGACCGGTGCCGACGACAACGCCACTACCAGTGTCGCGCTACTGGCGATCGGACGCGCGTTCGTTCGCGCCCCGGCCGCCCGTTCGGTGTTGTTCGTCTGGCACGGCGCGGAAGAAGTGGGGCTGCTCGGTTCGTACTACCACGTGGCGCATCCCGTCGTGCCGCTGTCCAGCATTGTGGCGGTCCTCAATGGCGACATGATCGGCCGCAATCATCCCGATACCGCGGCACTACTGGGATCGCAGCCGCCTAACCGCAATGCACCATCGCTCGTCGAGATGGCGCTCGCGGCGAACGCGCGCGTGTCGCGGTTCGTGGTCGACAGCAGCTGGGACCGGCCCGACCATCCGGAAAACTTCTTTCGCCGCAGCGATCACTGGCCTTACGTTCGGGCCGACGTGCCGTCCATATACTTCACGGCAATGCTTCACTCCGATTACCACACTCCGCGTGACGATCCCGAGGGCATCGATTACGGCAAGCTCACACGAATGGCGAGGTGGATGTACGCCACCGGCTGGGCTGCGGCTTCCGTCCGGTGATTTCCTGGCCGGGCACCGGGACCACGCCTGCTCCAGGCCGCGCACCTGCATGCATGCCCTGGCGATCGCTAAACATTGACCGTGGATGGTGGACATGAAGTCCGTCGCTCAGGGAAGCCGTACTCGCCGGGTGACGGTCGGGTGCCTGTGCATGACCGGATTACTGACGAGCCTGACGATTCTCCCGTCGGTGGCAGGGGCGCAGCAATTCGCCGGATTCGGCGGACTCGAGCCACGCCTTGGAATCGTCTGGCCCAGGGACGCGACGACGGGGACAATCTGGGCGATGGACGCCGACCTTGGTTACGTGCGAACGCCGCTGGTCCGGGCGGTCGTTGGAATGACGGGCTTCAGCGCCGACGTGGATCGTCGCGTGGCGGGAGCGCCGATCGGAGGTACGCTTTCCGCGTTCGGCGTGCACGGGGCGCTGCGCCTGGACCCGGTCCGAGCCGGCCGGTTCGCGCCGTTCGTTACGGGGCTATTGACATTACATAACGTGAGTGCCGACGTTTCCGATCCGGGCGTCGACGAGTTGCTCGATGGAGTGTATGCGGGAATCGGATTCGGCGCCGGTATCGCCTACGCGCTGGATCTGCCCGCGCGCTTTGCCATAACCGTGGAGGCACGCCGCGTGTTCGCCACCAATGTGGGTCACGGGTCGCTCGTGTTTGGAATGCGGTGGATGCCGCGCGGGCGACAGGCAAATGACATGGGCAGGGCGCAGTGAGTCCGCGACGTGGTGCTCGGAGCACGGCGGCGATCTCGGCTCTGATCGCGTCGATCGCGGTTCCAGCTCGGGCACAGGAAAGGGTGCCGGCGGCCGATTCCTCCGCCCGGGATTCCGCGGCCACCCGCTGCATGGACGAGCGCATCAACTCCATCGAATATCGCCGCGATCCGCCGCCGCTCATGGGAGAGCGAATGCCGTCGTGGAGCAGGTCGGTGCTTCGTGCGATCGTGCAGCACCGCCAGACGGAGCCGCAGGCAATCGAGCCGTTCCTTCTCGTCGAAGAAGGCGAGAGCTGCACCACGTTCAAGCTCGACGAGTCGGAGCGGCTACTGCGAGCGCAGCCATATCTGGCGAACGCCGAGCTTCGTGCCTATCCCGATCCCGGAGGCGGCGTCCAGGTGGTCGTTCACACGGTGGACGAAATACCGCTCGTCATAGACGGCGGCTTCAGCGATGGGGAACCGTCGAAGTTGACGTACGGCAGCGGAAATGTGCTTGGACGCGGCGTATACGCCGCGGCGAAGTGGCGCCAGGGATTTGCCTATCGCGACGCGATGGGGGTGGAACTGACCCACTATCATCTGCTCGGCCGCGCGCGTGCACGAATGGAATTGATGCGCGGCTCCCGCGAGGAATCCTACCGCGGCGCGTTGACCAACGCCTATCTCACCGACGCGCAGCGTGCGGCCTGGCACATCGGCTACCGCCGCAGCGAGGACTTCGCCGAGTTTCTCCGGCGGGGTTCATCGTCGCTTGCACTCGGCCTGGATCGCGATCTCGCCGACGCCGGTGTGCTGTGGCGGGTCGGAGCGCGCGGACGACGGCTGTTCGCCGGGGCCACCGCCTCGCACGATCGGGTCACGGCGGCATCAGAGGGTATTGTGGTCACCGACACGGGATTCGCGACCGACCCCGACACCTTGCTGGATGATCGCTTCGATTCATGGAGCACTACATCGGTAGGCGCCGTATTGGGCGGGCGCTTCCTGAACTACCGCACGATGGAAGGCCTGAGCTCTCTAGCCGGTACTCACGATGTAGCTACCGGCATGCAGGTGGCTGCCACGCTGGGACGAGGAATTGGCGGCAGCCGCCGCCGCCAGTTCAGTGCGCTCGATCTCTACGCCGCCGCGGGCACGCAGCGCACTCTCTTTGCGTTAGGTGCGGTCACCGAAGGCAGTCGCGCGCCGGGAGGGGGTTGGGAGGATGTGATCGCGAGTGGACGGCTGGTGATTTATCGCGTGCCCTCCGAGAGGCGGACGAACGAAGTGAGCGCCGAGTACTCGGGCGCGTGGAGGGCATCCCTTCCGGGGCATCTGGCTCTCGATGAGCGGCGTGGTGGTGTTCGAGGCTACCGCGAGTCGCGAGTCGGGGGAACCCGGCGCGCAGTGTTTCGAATCGAGGAACGGCGGTCGCTCGGTCGCATGGGACGGCTCGCCGGATTCGCTATCGCGGGATTTGCCGATGCCGGCAAGGTCTGGGCGGGCGATGTTCCATACGGAACCAGCACCTCGGTGCGGACCAGCATTGGTGCCGGGTTAATGGCCGCGGTGCCCAGACAATCTCAGCGCTTGTTCCGGATCGACGCAGCCGTGCCGCTCGTCCGCGGCGGTACCACTCGATCGTGGACTGTGCGCCTGTTCACGACCGCCGCCTACCCCACCTTCTGGCGTGAGCCGGCCGATGTGTCTCGGCTGCGTGCTCCGCGGCCGGCGTCCGAACTGCTGCTGTGGCCATGAGCGACAGCGGGAAACGGGAACGGCCGCCACCCATGTAATCCAATCCGCGGCTGTCCATCGTCCTGTCAGTGAAGTGTCAGGCAGTAGAGCGCCTCGTGATGCCCCTGTTATCGTACATCGCGGAAGCCCGAACGTGGTGTATCGATGACCGACTCCTGAGGAAATGAGAATGCGACGAATTGCCTCGCTAGTGGCATTCGGGATAACGCTGGCAGCCTGGCAGACGGCACCGGCCCAGAATGCTGTACA
Organism: Gemmatimonadaceae bacterium; assembly: GCA_051002815.1. Lineage (GTDB taxonomy): Bacteria > Gemmatimonadota > Gemmatimonadetes > Gemmatimonadales > Gemmatimonadaceae > JALZIF01. The sequence goes on along the minus strand of JBPCLX010000221.1, from coordinate 2,732 downwards.
ACGGTCGCCTACCCCGGCGCCGGTAAGCGGCGGAGTGCGCGTCGAGACCGTCGCCAGCGGTCTGGTGCGCCCCTGGGCGCTCGAGTTTCTGCCTGACGGGCGCATGCTGGTGACCGAGCGTCCGGGCAGGCTGCGCGTCGTCGCGGCCGATGGCACGCTGTCGGAGCCGGTTGCCGGCGTGCCCGAGGTGGCGGCGCAGGGGCAGGGCGGACTGCTCGACGTGGCGGTAGACCCGAACTTTGCGGAAAACCAGCTGGTTTATCTCTCGTTCTCCGAGCCCGGCGAGGGTGGGACGGCGAGCACGGCAGTTGCCCGGGGTCGGTTGGGCGATGGCCGGCTCGAAAACGTGCAGGTGATCTATCGGCAGATCCCAAAGGTGCGCAGCCGCGGCCATTACGGGTCGCGCCTCGTCTTCAAGGGAGATGGGACGTTGTTCATCACGCAGGGCGACCGCCAGAATCAACGGCCGCTGGTGCAGGACCTGACGACCGGCATCGGCAAGATCGTGCGCATCAATACGGACGGGTCGACTCCGCCTGACAATCCGTTCGTGGGACGCGATGGGGCGCTGGCGGAGATCTGGTCGTACGGTCATCGCAACCTTCAGGGTGCCACCCTGCACCCCGAGACCGGACAGCTTTGGACCGTCGAGCATGGCGCGCGTGGCGGCGATGAGTTGAACCATCCGGAGGCTGGAAAGAACTACGGCTGGCCGGTGATCACGTACGGCGTAGACTATTCGGGCGAGTCGATCGGTGAAGGCCGGTCGAAGGAAGGCATGGAGGAGCCGGTTTACTACTGGGACCCGGTAATCGCGCCGTCGGGGATGATCTTCTACACGGGCACCGCCTATCCTGGGTGGCAGGGGAGCCTCTTCATCGGTTCAATGCAGCCGGGGCTGCTCGTCAGGCTCGAACTGGAGAACGGCCGTGTGACGAGCGAGGAGCGCTACCTGGGCGATCTGGATGAGCGCATTCGCGATGTGCAGCAGGGGCCCGACGGGCTGCTCTATCTGGTGACGGACAATCAGCAAGGCCGCGTGCTGCGCGTGTTGCCGGCGGGCTCACGGTGAGCGCCGCCGGCTACGCGCCGGTTCCCTAACCACGACTGGTACCGGGCACCCCATTCCGCTCAGTACGTGCGGCGTTCCGACGAATGATCCTGATGCTTGGCTCCCGCATCGTGGTGATCGCCGGTCACGCGATCCCAAGCATCCTTCACCGTGTCCTTGATCTCTTCCCACGTGGACTTGTTCGTGCCGCGATGCTCGTACTTGTCCCAGCCGCCGCGCAGGTCATTTTCCGCTTCGTCCCAGCTGCGACCGCCCGCCCGGCCCGCGTTCTCGTAGCCGTACCGATAGCCGGGCTTGTGAAAATCGAATCCGCGATCGTCGCGCGCGTACGGACGCGACTTATAGTTGTCCTGCCACCACCGCTCCTCCGAATTCCAGTCGCCGGAGGCTCCGCCTGCGCTGCCACCTGTCGTGCCCGTGGTACCGCGCTCGTTGAAGTCTGCCATTGATCGCTCCTTGTTCGAGAATTTGGCGGGTCAACTTCATGTCTGCTGTAGTTGGGCATCATCGGTGCCAGAACTTCGGCCATCGCGCATCCAGATTACGCTTTCGATCGCCTCGACAGCCGCCGCTTCGCCGCGCTTCGATTCACCTCACCCAGCGCGCGGCTCGGCTTGCTTTCACCACCGATTTCCTGACCCGCTGGTCAGCGGAGGCGGAGCAGATGAATGAGGGCTACAGCGAGCAGCAGCAGCACCGCCAGCGAAGCGGTGACGGTGAGGATCACCGGGCGGCCGACTCGCGTTATGGCCCGGATGTCCACGCCGAGGCCTAACGCCGCCATCGCCGCGACGGTGAGCCAGCTCGAGGCGATCATTGAAGCAGCGACCAGTGGCTCTGGAATCATCCCTGTCGATCGCAGCACGGCGAGGAGCAGAAACCCGACGATGAACCACGGTACGAGTGTGGTGACGGGCAGGCGGAGTGGGGCCGTGCCCGGCCGCGCCGGTTCGCGATGCGTGACGGCGAAAAAGAGCACTACCGGACCCAGCATCATCACTCGCACGAGCTTTACCAGCGTGCCCACCTGTCCGGAAAGCAGACTGACCGGAAACGTCGCCGCCAGCACCTGTGGCACGGCATAGACCGTCAAACCGGCCAGTACACCGTACTGGTAGTGGTCGAATCCCAGCGGACGTATCAGCAGCGGAAGTCCGATCACGACCGCGACGCCGAGGACGGCGGTAAACGCGATGGATGACGCCACATGCTCCTTCTCGGCGCGAATGACCGGTGCCAGCGCCGCGATGGCCGAGTTTCCGCAGATCGCGTTTCCACCAGCCACGAGCACCGCCAGCTTGTGCGGAAGCTTGAGGGCGCGGCCAATGCCGTAGGTCGCACCCAGGCCAAGCATAACGAGAAGCACGATTCCAGCGGCCAGCCCGGGCCCGGCACTGAGCAGCAGCGGAAGGTCGACCGATGCCCCGAGGAGCAGCACCGCGACCTCGAGCAGCTGCCTGGCGGTGAAGTCCACCCCTTCGGCGAACAGCGGTGGAATCGTCCAGAACGTGCGAATCGCCATCCCGAGCAGGATGGCGACCACGAGCCCATCGACGATGGGTTGCCCGAGCAGCCGCGTCTCGACTACGGCAATGCCGAGCGATGTGACGCCCACGAGGAACGCGAGCGCCAGACCTGGCAAAAGCGACGCGATGCCCGT
>JBPCLX010000220.1:0-4422 GCA_051002815.1 Gemmatimonadaceae bacterium | reverse complement strand
TTGCTCCGACCGTGGGGTTTCACGACCTGCAGCTCGACATCGACGACGAACACGAGTTGCGCGGAGTGCTGCTTCGCGGACATCGGTTCTCCGCCAGCGCGACCGTCGCATCGCCGTGGGCGTGCCACGTGCTCGTCACGGTTCAGATTCCCCGACAGTCATGACACCCGTACCGGGGATCAGCGCCGTCGCGTACGTAACGGCGCGACAATCGCGCTCGGTGCGCGAGCTCGCCCTGGCAGGCGCCCTCGACTCCAGTCCGGAGCTGCTCGAGCGATTCGGGTTCGGCAGCGTGTGCGTCGCCGTCGAGGAGACGCCTTACGAGCTCGCGCTCGAGGCGGCGTCCACGCTGATCGCCGACCACAGCATCGACCCATCGAGCATCGATGCGCTCATCTACTGCGGCGCCCCCGCTGCGATCGCATTCTCCAAGCCGGCGGCGGCAGCCGGCGACGCACGTGGACTGTGCGACACCCGCCGCTTCCACTATCCCGCGACGCGCCTTCAGTACGACCTGGGCCTGGTCAAGGCCTCGGTAACCGGTCTCGATCAACTGGCGTGCACGGCGATCCTTGCAGCCGTGAGGCTGGCTCGTGCGCTATGCATCGCCGACGGGTTGGAAAGAGTGCTATGCGTGTCGAGCGACTTCTATCCGTCGGAGGCCGGCCGGGAAGCGATCACCAACTGCACATCGGACGCCGCGTGCGCCGTCCTCATCGAGCGTAATGGGGTGCGCAATCGGATAGTTGGCGGAGCGACCGTCACCAAAGGCTTCTACTGGAGCGCCGATTCGATGCGCGACGAAGTGATGGCCTCATACTTCCCGACGGCAGTTCACGTCATGCGCCAGACCGTGCGGAACGCCGGCTGGACAGCCGCCGATGTGGATTGGGTGCTGCCACACAACATCTCGTCCGTGAGTTGGGACATCCTCCTGCGGCTCGCCGCCCTCCCTAACGCGCATCTGTTCGACGCGAACATTGCCCGCATCGGGCATACACTTGCTGGCGACAATTTCATCAATCTGCATGATGCCGTCTCGTGCGGCGCGGTATCGCGGGGCGACAAGCTGCTGCTGTTCTCGTACGGCTACGGGTCGCATTGGACCGGCCTGGCGCTGGAGGCGTGAACAATGGCTTCAATGGTGTGCCTGGTCACGGGCGCGACGGGACTGCTCGGGCGTGCGGTGATCGACGAACTGCTAGGCGACACACGCGTTGCGCGAGTCTACGGACTGGCCCGCGTGCCGCGGGGCGTGGGCTCGGAACGCGTGATCCCCATTGCTGGGGACCTGCGGCTGCCAGGGCTGGGGCTTTCCGCTGGTCAGCATGCCGCGCTCGCCGCCGAAGTAAACACCATACTGCATCTCGGGGCGACCACGACATTCTCGCAGACGCTCGTCGATGCGCGAGCGACGAATCGTGAGGGCACCCGGCATCTGCTCGAACTCACCCGCGACTGGACCGGCGTGACGCGGTGGATCTACGTGAGCACGGCGTTCGTGGCCGGGGCACGTACGGGCCACATCGCCGAGAACGATACCACCGCACCTCGGGGATGGATCAACGCGTACGAACAATCCAAGTTCGAGGCCGAGCAGTTGGTCCGCCGCGCCGCAACGCCGTGGGCGATCGTCAGGCCGTCGACCATCGTCTGCGACGATGCCTCGGGCCGGATCTCACAGGTGAATGCCGTCCATCGCGCTCTGCGGCTCTATTTCAGTGGACTCGCCGCAATGCTTCCGTCTACCGAACTGTCTACGCTCGACGCCGTCACCACCGATCACGTGGCGCGAGCCATCGCGTGCGTGGCGCTGGCGCCTGACGCCGTTGGCACGACTTATCAGGCCTGTGCCGGAGCCGGCGCCATGCCTCTCGGCCAACTCCTGAATGAGACGTACCGGTTGTTCGACCGGGAGCCGGCGTGGCGGCGAAAGGGGATCGCGCGGCCGGAACGGGTCGATCTCCACACGTACCGATTGTTCGAGCGGGCGATCGAGGACGCCGGAAGTCCCCGCGTAAGGCAGGCGGTGCGATCGCTGAGCCACTTCGTGCCGCAGATCGCCCATCCCAAGTGCTTCGGCACGACCAACACCGATCGGTTGCTCGGATATCCGGCGCCAACGGTAGCGTCGTTCTGGACCAACATGGTTGAAGCGGTCGTAGGAAGCGTCGGTGCCCGGGAGGTCGCATGACTACGAACGCGCAGTTCGCCGCAAGGATGGTGCGCTGGATCCGCGAGCAGCTGGCCCCGCCGGGAGTGGACGTCCACGCCGAGACTCTGCTCTTCAAGGATGGGATCCTCAGCTCGATCAAGGTGCTCGAGCTCATCGCCTGGACCGAGCGCGAGATCGGACGGATCATCACCGACGCCGAGATCAGGCTGGACAATTTTCGAACCGTGCAGCGCATTGCGGACGTCTTCGGGAGCGCGGATATCGATGCGCCACGCTGAACGGGCGGTCCGCGCCGCGCACGCGCGGGGCGAGCTCTGGACTCCAGCGCCCGGGCTCCTTGGACTACGCGGTCCGGCCCTCCGCGCGCTCCGCTCCATCGAAATGGAGATCGCGACACTCGTCGAGGCCGAGAATCCGGACGAGTGGATGGTTCCGCCGGCACTGCCTCTGGAGGCTCTGGAGCGCGCCGGCTACTTCGCGTCCTTTCCCCAATGGCTGACCCTCGCATCGCACCTGACGAGCGACCCGACCGCACTCGAGCGGATCGCCGCGAGCGAGCATCCGGCCCGCGACGCCTCAACGGCCAGCGCTCCGGCGTCCGCGGCCCTTCCACCTGCAGTCTGCTACCACATCTATGCGGCGCTGGCGGATACCGTCGTCAGATCCCCTCGTCTCATAACGGCCCAGGGTTGCTGCTGGCGGCATGAGGCCGAAGCGTTCGCGCCGCTGCGCCGGGGCTGGGCGTTCTCCATGCGCGAGCTGGTCTGCATCGGGACCGACGCCGATTGCGTGGCTTTCCGGGAACGCGGCTTGGCGGCGGCGCGTGCCCTTGCGGCTCGTATGAATCTCGCCTTCACCATCGAACCGGCCGAGGATCCGTTCTTCGCTCCGACCGCCAGGGGGCGTGCCCTGCTCCAGCGCCTCAAGGAGCTGAAGCTCGAACTGCGGCTGGACATCGGCGATGGCGACTCGGTTGCCGCGGCGTCGTTCAATCTCCACGACCAATACTTCGGCGAGCGGTTCGACATTCGCCTGCGCGATGGGTCGCCGGCGTTCACCGCGTGCGTGGCGTTCGGTCTGGAGCGGTGGCTGCTCGCCGCAATGGCGGCTGACCCGAGCCACGCGCATAGCCTGGAGGGGCACTCATGATGCGGCTTTACGCACGCCACGCTCGCGCCGCCGATCGCGGCCAATGGTCCGTCGAGCGGGACATCAGATGGTGCGACATCGCGCCCGAAATCGCCCGCGGCGAACCGGCGCTGCTTGCCGCGTTGCGGAGCGCGGCGCTCATCGAAGCCTATCACCCGGTCAATCTCCAGCGCCTGCTCGCCGAGACGTGGGACGATGTCGACGCGGGCGTCGTGTTCTCGCTCGAGCTTTACGAGGGATTCAAGCACTTTCACGCTCTTCGGCTCTATCTCGAGGCAGTCGGCTACGAACCGGCAATTACCGATGAGGACATCGTCACGATGCGTCGTGAGGCCAGAGCGGCAGACGATGCGCCTTACGATCTGATCGATCGACTCGTCGAGTTCATGCTGTCCGAGCATCTTGCCGCGTACTTCTTTCGCAGGCTCGGGGAGCAGACGGGCGAGCCGGTGCTCGAGGAGCTGCTCGGGCTCATCGCCGCCGATGAAGTGCGGCACGCGCAGGGCGCGTCGGACCTCATCGCCAAACGCATCGCACTGGATCCCGACGTACGCTCACGGGTGCTGCGAGCGGCGGCCGACTTTCACCACTTCGGCGAGCGCGCGGTCGGCGATGTCCCCGTCGCGATTCCCGGCGATCCGCTGGCCATTCGGACGTTTGCCAGGCGGATCGAGCGCCTGTGCGGCAAGCGCCTCGTCGATCATCTCAAGGAGAGTCTCCGATGAGTACCATCGCACGGATGCCATCTCAGATAGGCCAGCGGGAGCTGGCACTCCTCAATTTCTATCGGGCGTCGGAGTTGCACGGAGGCCTGATTCTCGGCCAGGTCGCACGACGCGCGCGCGATGGACATCTCGTGCTCCAACTCCTGCGTCATTTAGCAGAGGAAGTCGAGCATGCACGGCGGTGGACGGAGACGATCATTGCAGTCGGTGGACGCGTGGAGCCGGTTCGCCGGACCTACCAGGCATTCTACGCCGAAGCGATCGGATGCCAGGTGGGCATTCTGGAGGTTCTCGCGCTCACGCAGGTGTTCGAGCGTCGAGTGTATCGCCATTTTCTCGAGCACCAGCGCCGGGCAGGCACCCACCCGGTGG
>JBPCLX010000219.1:0-3950 GCA_051002815.1 Gemmatimonadaceae bacterium | reverse complement strand
GTACCGGCTGGCGCAACGGTCATCGACCTGGGTGATGCGACGCTGATGCCGGGCCTGATCGACATGCACACGCACATCATCGGGCGCGGGCTCGCCGATCCGGGCAGTGCGACAGCATCGGTTCGTGACTTCGCATCGTTCGGAGCGATCGTCGGGGTAATGAATGCCGAGAAGACGCTCATGGCCGGGTTCACCACGATCCGCAACGTTGGCGCCGGCGGCTTCGATGATCTCGCGCTTCGCCAGGCTATCGAGGGTGGCTACATCCCGGGCCCACGAATGCAGACAGCGGCACATTCGCTCGGGATAACCGGCGGGCATTGCGACGAGAATGGCTACCGTCCGGGCCTGATGGATGGGGACATCCGCACGGGCATTGCCAACGGTCCGGATGAGGTACGAGCAGCGGTGCGATATCAGGTGAAGTACGGCGCCGATGTGATCAAGACCTGCGCAACCGGCGGGGTGCTCTCCGAGGGCGACGCCGTAGGTACCACGCAATACACGCTCGAAGAGCTGCAGGCGATGGTTCAGGAAGCGCACAAGCTCGACGAGCGGCGGGTGGCCGCGCACGCACACGGCGCCGAGGGAATAAAGATCGCGACGCGGGCGGGCGTAGCCTCGATCGAGCATGGCTCGTTCCTAGACGAGGAAGGAGCGAGACTGATGGCACAACACGGCACCTATCTCGTTCCGACGCTCATGGCCGGCGAGACGGTAGAGCTTGCCGCTGAAGCCGGAACGCTCACCGGGTATCGGGCCGAAAAGGCGCGCGCCGCGGCGGCGGCCATGCGCAACGCCATCAGGATCGCGGTGCGGAACAACGTGCCGATCGCTTTCGGCACCGATGCCGGCGTGGGCGCCCACGGCGCCAACGCTCGCGAGTTCACTCTCATGGTGGAGTGGGGGGGAATGACCCCGATGCAGGCGATAAGGTCGGCGACGCAACATGCGGCCGCGTTGCTAGGCTGGGAGGACAGAGTGGGCAGTCTCACCGCCGGCAAGCTCGCCGACGTGGTGGCCGTTTCCGGGGATCCGCTTGCCGACATCGCGGCGATGGGCAAACCGGTGTTCGTGATGAAGGACGGCGTGATCTACAAGGGCGGCAGTGTGGCCGGTGACGCGGGCGGGGTGCAGCCCTGAAGAACGTGGTTGTGCCATCGCCGCTCGACGCGGCTGGCGCGGCGCGGCCTGCGGAGCGATGTTCCGGAATGACGGGCGTTCCTTCGTTTCCACTTCTTCGCCGTGCCACGGAAAACACCTCCGCCTAGCGCGTCCGGGAAAACCCGGACAACCGCCCACCCTCTGTATTGGGCTCTTTACGGCGCCGCGGATGCACCGCCGATGGTGGTTTTGCACGGTGGACCCGGTGCTCACCACGACTATCTGCTCCCTCAAATGCTGCGGCTCGGCGAGGCCGGCCCGCTGCTTTTCTACGATCAGCGCGGCAGCGGACGGTCGCGTACCGAATCCCGCGACCCCGTCACCTGGAACACTCACGTTGCCGATCTGGCCGCGGTGGTGCGGGAATTCGACATCACCCCATTGACGCTGGTGGGTTATTCGTGGGGCGGGTTGCTCGCTCTGTTCTATGCAGTGGAGGCGGCCAGCGGGGAGCTCCCCGCGCCGGATCGGATGGTGCTGATCGATCCGGCGCCGATCTCGCGTTCATTCCGCGACGATTATGACGCGGAATATGCGCGTCGCCAGGGCTCGGGCGAGATCCTTGCGATGCGTGAGCAGCTCGCGGCGTCGGGACTGCGAACCGAGGACCCCGATGCCTATCGCCAGCGCGCGTTCGAGCTGAGCGTGGCCGGCTTCTTTGCCGATCCGCACATGGCCAGCGACCTGACGCCTTTTCGCGTCATTGGCCGCGTGCAGCAATCGGTGTGGGAGAGCCTGGGAGACTACGATCTCGCCGGGTCACTTCCGGGAGTCGAGTGCCCCACGCTCATCGTTCACGGGCGACAGGATCCGATTCCGCTGGCGTCGAGCGAGGCGGCGGCTCGTGCCCTGCCTGACGCACGGCTCGTCATTCTGGAAGATTCCGGCCATGTTCCTTACGTCGAACAGCCCGATGCCCTGTTCGCCGCGATCGAGCGTTTTCTCGCCGAAACCGCCGATTCCCTTCTGCTGAGACATCGTTATGACCGTTAGGGACGAGATCATTGACCTCCCCTCGATCCAGATCGATGCACAGTGGTACGAGATGGCGCTGCAGTTCTGGCACGATGGGACCAAGTACGCCGGACGGCTCTGGTTCACCGGTGCGGGGACCGGTGAAGGCGGCATGCCTGGACGCCGCCTCTACTACGGCGGCTCGCGCGACGAGCTGATCGAACACATCGAAGCGCTGCCGCCGGACGAGATCCGCAATCAGTTTCGCGCCGCGATGACCGACCGGCGGCGCTACCTGCCGCTGCGGAGCGCGACCGACGAAATACTCTACAATGTGCGCATGCTCAACCAGGTCGCCCTCGAATGGCGCAATGGCGCAATGGAAGACGCCGCTGCGAGTCGCGAAATGGAGCGGATCGAGGAACGGCTGCACGAGATCGTCAAGTCGCTACGGGCCGTCGCCGGCATCGAGGAGCCCTCAGCCTGACGCCGGAGCAAGTGAGCGGGCGCATCACCCCCTACGAGGCGCTGCTCTACCCGCTGGAAACCGCTTCCTGGCCGGCGATCCGCGAGGAGGCGGAGCACCGCGGCTCGGATACGCGCCGCCGCGACCAGTTCGTACTACTCGGCGGTGTCGGCGCCGCACTTCGCGACATCATCCCCGAGGATGCACCGGGCGACGCCGTCGAGGAATATGCCGAGCTGCTCTACCACGCCTATCAATTCTGGAGCTTCGGCAAGCGGCTGTACGTCCTCACGCCGCCGGCACTGGAGCTCCTCGCCGCCTCCGAATACTCGTTAGGATCGTGGGAGCTGGCGGCGCCGCCGTCGTGTTACATACAGTTCCCCGAACAACGTGTCTGGGCCCGCGTGACGATGGACTCCCCGTTCGAGCCCGTTGACGGATGCTTCGTGGTCGTCGATGAGACTGCTCCGGCACCACTCGCCGGAGCGCATTTGCGCGCACAGCTCGTTCTCGGCCTCCGCCCCGATCGCCCCGGCATTTCGCTCGTCTCCTACCGTACCGATCTCGATCCGGCGGCCGTCGCCGTACACGCCGAGCGGCCGTGGCGCGCCGATGCCCAGCCGTTCGGAAACGCGATCCCTGGCGGCGAACGGAATGCGCTGCACGCCATCACCACGACGAGCGAGCTCGAGGCCATTGTCCTTCGCGCACTACACTACCTCGATCGCCACAGCGACCGCCTGGTAGCCCGCGACCCCGATGGCGGCGAAGATGCGACCACGATGCCATACACCGAGTTCCGGGGCAAACCCGGCGCATCGGAGGCTCCCCCGGCGCGCTAGACTGGGACTGCCCTCGCATGTGGAGGTCGGGTTGTCATGAGGGCCGCGCGGGACCGTGCCAGCAGTCATCGACGAGACGTCTTGAGATAGGACTTGCTCAAGGCTGATCTGCTCATTACCGCCGAGCTCGATAATGCGCTCAATCGGGAGGGAGAAATCGCGCGGTCGGCGACGGGGACCGGTGGTTGAACGCTGCTTCCAGTGCATCGAAAAGGGCTTGGACCTATGCATGTCGCCGGTAACATGTATAGATTTTCCATTTTTCTATGCATATCCACCTGCACGCGCATAAGCCTTGAACCCTGCACCGGCGCAGATTCAGCCCTTGGACCGTCTAGACCCGGCAAGGTTCGAGACTCCACCCGTGCTCAAGGCGCTGGCCGCCGCCAATCGCCAGCTCGCCGAACTGAAAGGGGTGTCATCATCCATCCCCAACCAGAACATCCTCGTCGCCACACTCGGCATGCAGGAGGCCAAGGACTCGTCGGCCATCGAGAACATCATAACCACGCATGACGAGCTGT
>JBPCLX010000218.1:0-4088 GCA_051002815.1 Gemmatimonadaceae bacterium | reverse complement strand
GAGCGCACCACGCCGGCCACCAGGTCGAACTCCAGTACTGTTCGTGATTCGCCGCTTCCGGTAAGTGCAACTACCTGTCCGAGCGAGGTGGTCTCCGTTCCGGCCAGCGAGAACGTCGTCGTGCGAGCCAAACGGATGAGAGGTGTCCCGTCGTCATCGCGGCGCGTGCCTAACACTTCGTAGGAGCGCACCGCCCCCGTCGTTACCGGAACCCCTCCGCGGCAGATCGTCACCGAAGCGGTGTCGGCCCAGCTGGCTCCCACCCGCAGCTCCCCAGGCACGGCAACGAGCAGATCGCGGGCAACCTCCAGCAGCGGCGCGCCGGGCGAACACTCGTTGGTCGGTGCTGCCGGGCCGGCCAGCACCGTTCCCCGTGGATCCATGATCGCCGTGTACCTCGGCATCGTCAGCGAGAGCGTATCGGGCGCGGGAATGATCGAGTCGCGCTCGGCCGTCACCGAGTCAACCGTCAGCTCCACGCGCAGAGAATCAGTGCCTATCGGCGACGCTCGCAGGGTCAGCAAGGCGCGCATACGGACCATCGCCTCCCGGTCGGCGCTGTCGTCAGGCTGACGGATCACCGACTCGGTGATTACCTCATACTGGAACACCCCCGGTAGATAGGCAAAGCGTGCGCTCACCAGCAGGAGCGGGACGTCGGCCGGATCGGGCGTGGTGACACGAGGTGGTACCGGAGGAGTCGAAACCGGTGCCGGAATCCCGGGCGAGGATGGCGCGCAAGCCGCCACTGCGATCAGAGCCGCAGGCGCCCACAGCCGCCCCATCATTCTTCCGACTCTCGTTAGAGGCATCGCCACACCTGCAAATTACGATGACCGGGTTTTCGGGCTTTCAAATGGTCGTCAGGGATTGCTGCCGTTCACGACTCCGCAATTCATGCCGACCCTGCAGTTCCACTTGGAATAGCGAGGAGCCCAACAAAGAAGGAGTTAGTCGCTGCGCCGTATTCTCTGTGCCCTCCGCGTAACCTCCGCGACCCTCTGCGTTAAAAGCGGGATGTTCTGCCGCAACGATGCCTGTCGCGAGTCCGCACTTCGACAACTACCCACTCTCTGCCCGAAAGACTCTGATGACCTAAGCTACCCGCTCACAGCTCGAAGCTGCACAGCGGGTTAGCCGCCCGTCTCGCTGTTCGGGCTCGGCGAGCCTGTTATTCGACTGCCGGCAGGCTCCGAATAGCGACGCCTCCGGAAATCGCTCCCCGGAGGCGCCGCACGCACCGGCCTGTAAGCCGGGTTCTGTCGAACGAGCGAGCTCGTCCGGACGGTCATTTCTCTAGGCGCGTGATCGCTCACGAGCTCCAGCAGCCTACCCGCGGCGTCTTGATCGGGACGGGCACATCCCTCGCCGCTTATTTGGCCTTGCTCCAACCGGGGTTTACCTGCCGCCATCCGTTGCCGGAGGCGTTGTGGGCTCTTACCCCACTCTTTTCACCCTTGCCTGTTCCCGCTCACGCGAGTCATCGGCGGTTTGGTCTCTGCGGCACTTTCCGTCGCGCGATCGCTCGCGCGCCCAGGCGTTACCTGGCGGCCTGCCCATCGGAGCCCGGACTTTCCTCGAGCGAACGCCTGAGCGCCCGCTCGCGACCGTCCGGCCGGTACGTACACACAAAGTTAACGGATTCGCCGGGGATTTTGTGGCTGCTCGCATCTCGCATCTCGTAACTCAGTCTCGCGCCGATTTCCGCTTTAGGATCATTCCCCTGCACTTCTTTGCTCCGCAACGGCACTCATACAGCTTTCTCCACGCGGGTCGCATGCGTCCTTCGCGCTCGTATGCGTAGTCGTAGGTCAACTCTTCGCCGCGCTCTATGTCCCGCAGAGCCTCGACGAAGATCCTGTCGTCTTCCTCGACGGCTTCGCAGTTTGGCTCGCAGGAGTGATTGACGAACCGCGCATCGTTCCCACCGACGGCGGCATCGATGCACGTGCCGTCCTCGAGCCCGAACAGGAACGTGTGATGCACCGTCATTGCGTCGTCATCGTACCGGAGATCCGCTTCTTCGGAGTCGATCCGCTCGCCCTTGTACTTGATGATCCGGGTGCCTTTCGGGATGTTCTTTCGAGCGAACGCGCCCTTGCCGGCGATCGCCGATTTCCGCACGATGAGCCACGGCGAATCGGGCTTGGCCCTTTTGTTTGAGGATCGACGGGTTTTCGCAGCCGCACCGCGGCGGCTGGCCGCGGGGCGGCGCTGTTTGGTTGCGGGCATGTGGTGTAGTGAGGCGGCGCCAGGCGCCGCGTAATGGGGATGGGCGGAACGGGGGCGTTACCCCGCCGGCCGATCGCGAAGTCGCGCAATGCTTGCTCTGGCAGCCTTGACCTGCGGCTGCAGGGACTGGTCGGCATCGCTCCAGAGATCTACGAACTGTTGATAGGCGGCTTCCGCTTTTGCACGCTCGCCCAGTTCCTCGTACATCCGCCCGCGCGCGAAATGACTGCGCGCGTACATTGCCCATCGCGGATCGGGCACACCCTGCATCTGGCTCAAGTCCGCCGGCTTGATCCGCTCATAAGCCGCGATGGCGCCGCGCAGATCGCCGAGGTCGGCGAGTGCCTCCGCCTTGAGAAATTCATCGAACATGCCGTTCATCGGACCCTTGGCCGCGCTGTCGAACGTCGCGGCAGCCTGGCGCGCGGCGACGGTGTCACCCTGTTCGATGGCGATGAGCGCGGCCACTACGGGTGGGAACGATGTGATTGGTGTCGGCGACCACCGGCGAAGTGCGCTTACGTACGTGGTATCCCGCGACACGACGAACGCGGCGAACATCAGAATCGTATTGATCTGCATGGCCTGCGGCGGCACTCCCTGGCGCTTCGGATCGAAATTGCGCGCCACGTTATCGAGCGGAGCGCGAAGGTTCGCATAGTCGAGACCGAGCGCCGCCTTGTTCAGTGCGACCCATGGATCGAGAAAAACCGAGGTCGGCGTGCCCGATCCGCCCATGAACATTCCCGGGAGCTGCGGATCGAGCTCCATCGCCATGTCGCGTATGGTGTCGAGCAGACTCGGCTTTCCTTTGTAAGTTGCAACGGCTCCCGATGCAAAAAGGTTCGTCAGGCGGGTGGCGCCTCCATACCTGCGCAGCGAATCTACGCCGTACCGGCTGAACGCGTTCCGGAGCGTCGACAACGCATCGTTGGGCTGGCCGGCGTACAACTCGAACAAGGCAATGCGATAGGGAAACTCGGGAGCGTGCACCGCGCGCCGCCCGAGCGCCGAGCGCAAGGCACCGGCTGCCGCCGAAAAGTCGTCGGCCACTGCGTATGCATTTGCCAGCGCCTCGTTCGATTCCGTGGCATCCGGGTCGTGGACCACCCAATTGCGGGCCGTAGACAGAGCGCGTTCGCGAGCCTGACGACGTGCCGAGTCTATTCCCGGCTGCCCGAGCCGCTGCCGCAGCTCGGGTGTGAGAGCGATCAGTGAATCGTCGCGCAGGATGACCTGTGCCGCGGCATTTCCGGGAAGCGTGTACATCGCCAGCAGATGGGGATAGGCGAGATGCAGGGTCGAGTCGAGTGCGAGGGTGCGTCGGAATGCCCGCACCGACTGATTCCTCGTCGACACGTATTCGGCATTGCTGCCGGCTGGCTGGTGGAAGTAAGCATCCCCCAGACCATACCAGACTTCGGCATCCAACGAGTCGCGGCGCACCAGCGCCGCGTACCTCGTCTGCGCATCGGCCAGGCGCCGCATGGCCACTTCATTCTCGCCCCCAGCGCTCGCCTGAATTCCTTCGGACAACGCCAGATATGCGTCCACCAGCATCCTTTCACGCTCGGGGAGCCGCGCGGCGTATCGCGCAGCCAGCCGCGAGAAGTGAACGCCTGAGGTATCGCCAAGCCGATTCTGCCAACCGCGCAACACGGCGCGTTTGTGGTAGGCGAGCGCGAACGTACTGTCGGCGGCGATCGCGCGGCCCAGAGCCGTATCGGCATTCACCAGGTCGAACGAATTGAGCGAACGCACCCCCGATAGATAGGCACGATAGGCCTCGAGCGAGGTCGATGTCTTCTGAGCGTGGTCGACGACCAGCGCCGGCGCGTTCACCAGGTCGAGCAGCT
>JBPCLX010000217.1:0-4329 GCA_051002815.1 Gemmatimonadaceae bacterium | reverse complement strand
GCAAGCACGACCGAGACGCCATCGACCGGCGCCACTCCGTAGAGAAATCCTGCAATCGCACGTGTCGCGAGCAGGGCGATTCCAAGTCCGACGCCGAGTCCGACGGCCGTCATCCACCCCGCCTCCGCGAGAAATTCGGCGACGATCGTGCGCGGCGCGGCACCGAGCGCCATCCGCACCGCAATCTCGCGGCCGCGCTCCGTCACCGCCTGACTCATCACGCCAAAGACGCCGACCGTCGCTATGGCCACCGCCGCAAGCGCGAACGCCGCGAGCAGCACCATGAGAAAGCGGCGCTCGCTGAGCCGCCTCTCGACAAGGGCATCGAGGGTCGCGAGCCGCGCGATTCCGATTTGCGGGTTGATCTCGTACAGCGTGCGTGTGACGGCCGGCGCCAGCGTCGCGGGGTCGACCGTGGTGCGCATAACGAACGTGAGAGAGGCGAGCGATTGCTGCGCCCAGGGAATGAAGGCGGCCGGTTCCGGCGGCGCGTCCAGCCGCACGTCGCGCGTATCCGCCACCACACCGACGACTCTACGCTCTATCGCGCGCCCCATCAAGCCTACCTGCACGAGGCCGCCGATCGGGTCCTGTCCCGCAAAGAACCGCCGGGCGAAGCTCTCGTTCACGACGATGACCCGCTCGCTACGCCCGTCGTCGGCATCCGTGAACGTTCGCCCCTGGCGGAGCGCGATGCCCAGCGTCTCGAAGTACGATGGCCACACCACCGTGGCCCGGGCCATGCGCTCCTCGCCCGGCACCGCGGCCACTCCCGCTGGAATCACGTCGGCCTGGACCCCGGTGATGTCGTCCGCGAGCGGCAGCGCCGATCCCATCGATGCCAGCTGCACTCCCGGCAGGGCGCCGAGCCGGTCGATCACCTCGCGCACGAACTCGTACCGTTTCGCCAGGTCGGGGTACTCGTCGTAGACCCAGATCGAGAACGAGAGCACATGATCGCTTCGATAGCCGCGCTCGGCGGCGAGGACGAGGACGAAGCTGCGCGCCAGCAGCGTGGTGCCGATCAGCAGCACCAGTCCTAACGCCATCTGCGCACCTACGACCGCGCGCCGGCCGCGCGTCGACAGCCGGCTGCCCGCGACGGTCCGGCCACCCCAGTGTCCGCCGGAGAGGCGACGCAGCGGCAGCAACGCAAGCGTCACCGCCGTCATGACCGCCAGCGCGCTGGCCGCGAGCACTGCGCGCCAATCGACGGCGATGTCTCCCAACCGGCGCAGGTCATTCGGGCCTAACGCGTGCAGCACCCGGACGCCCGCCCAGGCGAAACCCAGTCCGACCAGGCCGCCGATTATGCCTAGCACGAGCGCTTCCGCGACGAGGGGGCGAAGCAGTTGCCGCCGTGTCGCGCCGAGCGCGGTGCGAACGGCGCTCTCGCGCCGGCCGCGTGCGAGACGAGTCAGGTGTAGCGCGGCGACGTTCACCAGGCTCACCACCAGGAGGATCGCGGCCGCGCCCACCAGCGTGTACAGCAGCGGCCGGCTGGTGCCAACGAGATAATCGTGAAGCGGAACGAGCGCGAACCCCACGCCGGCATTCGAGCGGGGATGCTCACGCTCCAGCATCGTCGCGATGCCATCCAGCTCCGCTCGCGCGACGTCGACGGTGGCGCCCGGTGCGACTCGGGCGTAGACCCGGATGTACGTCGAGAAGCGATTGGATCGCTGATCATCGTTGAGCACCCACGGCATCCAGAGATCGCTGGGCTTGGGCAGGTCGAAGCCGCGCGGCATGACCCCTACCACCGTCGAGGAGCTTCCATCGATCGACAGCACCCGGCCGACGATCTCAGGATCGCCACCGAAGCGGCGCTGCCAGAACCCGTAGTCGAGCAGGATGACCGGCGCGGAGCCGGTGGTGAAGTCCTGGGTCTCGAGGGTGCGTCCGATATACGGCGTCACGCCCAGCATCGGGAGAAAACCCTCGGACACCTGCCATGCCTCCACGTGCTCGGTACGGCCGGGAGTCGATAGGCTCACCCCGTAAGGGTTCGCCGCCGCTACGTCGCTGAGTGTGCGTGCCCGTTCGCGAACAGCAAGAAACGTGGCCGGTGCGAGGTCGTCGCGCTCGACGCCTTCGGCGACTCGCGTCTGCCAGAGAGTGACCAGCGCATCGGGATTGGTGTAAGGCAGCGCCTTGAGCAACACGCCGTCCACGGCGCTGAACACAGCCGTCGCCGCGCCGATCCCCAGCCCGATCGTGAGGGTGACCAGCAAGGTGTACTGCGGGTTGCGGACGGCGCGTCGGACGGAATGCCGCACGTCTCGCGCCAGGTCATCCAGCAGGGTGATCCCATGCTCGTCGCGAACCTCGTCCTTGGTTGCCTCGATGGCGCCGAACCTCGCCAGGGCCGCGCGGCGCGCCTCGGCCGGCTCCACGCCTAACGCCATACGGTGCGCCGTGTCCCGCTCGATGTGATCGCGCAGCTCCTCATCGAGCTCGCCTTCGATCGACTGGCGGGACCAGAGCGCCTTGACCGTGGACAGCATGCGATGGAACACGAGTACCTCCTACGCGGGTTCGATTATGCCGGCGACGCCGACCACGAAACGATTCCACCACGCGATCTCTTCGCCGAGCGCGGCGTGGCCGCGTGGCGTGAGCTGGTAGTACTTTGCCCGCCGGTTGTTCTCGCTTGGCCGCCACTCGGCGCGGATCAACCGCTTGGCCTCCAACCGGTGCAAGGCGGGATAGAGAGAGCCGGTGG
Organism: Gemmatimonadaceae bacterium; assembly: GCA_051002815.1. GTDB lineage: Bacteria > Gemmatimonadota > Gemmatimonadetes > Gemmatimonadales > Gemmatimonadaceae > JALZIF01. The sequence goes on along the minus strand of JBPCLX010000217.1, from coordinate 1,604 downwards.
TCACGAGCACCGTGTCGCCCGAGCGGTCGCGGATCCGCTGGGAGATGCCCCAGCCGTGCATTGCCCCGGAGCGCAACGTCGAGAGGACGAGGAGATCGAGGGTGCCCTGGACGACGTCGCGGTTCTCGTTCATCGGCGTTCCTGGAGGGTATCTACAGGGACAATACTCCTGTAGAGTGACAACGGGAAGGGGCAAATGGTTGCCGCTCGAGTGGCGGAGCGATCACCGATGTGGTGGCGCCCAGGTCGCTCTGACACACCCCTGTCTCGGGTCCGGTTGCGCCCATCGCTGGCCACGGTCATGGCCGCACGAACCCCGCCGGATTCCGCGACCGGTCGTTAGGACCTCGCCGCCGCACCCGCTGCAAGCGCCCGCCCCTGCCTCCTTGCCTCGGCTCCAAGCCGTCCGCACATGATGTCGCAGAGCTCGAACACATCGTCGTCGGCGAGCGCATAGAACACGTAAAGCCCCGCCTTACGCCGCGTGACGAATCCCAGCGCGTGCAACAGCTGGAGATGCTTCGACAGATTGGCCTGGCCGAGTCCGGTCTCCTCTGCCAGTTCCGTGACCGTGAGCTCACCGGCGCGCAGCACGCTGAGAATCCGCAGCCTGACGGGCTCGGCGAGCGCCCTGAACCGGTCGGCGACGAGCTCGAGCAGCTCCGGCGTAAGAGCGAGCCTTCTCATGCGATCTGCAGCGGTGACGCTGCCCGCGGCGAGAGCGTTTCTCCTCGCTCCACCGGCTGCCCCGCCGCGGCCCACGCCGCGAAACCGCCGGTCATGTTCCGCACTGACGTGAACCCGCTGGCCTCGAGTACGCTGGCCGCGATCGCCGATCGCCCGCCGCTCTCGCAATGCACGATGATCGGCATCGCACGCGGCACATCGCGCACGCGTTCGGCAAGCGACCCGAGCGGGATGTGCCGGGCGCCGGCGATGTGGCCGGCTTTCCACTCCGTATTGCCCCGCACATCGATCACCATTGTGCGCTGCTCCGTCAGCTCCGCGGCGACCTCCGCGACGCCGGCCTGGCCGGTAGTCGCCAGGCGCGTGCTCGCACCGGTCGATGCCGCCATCACATCGCGGCCGAGATAGCCAGCCACGTCATCGAGCCCGATCATTGCGAGGTCACGCACGACTTCGTCGATCTCCGAGTGCCCATCATTGCCGACGATCAGATAGAGCGGTTTGTCGTAAGGCACGAGCCACCCTGCCCACGTAGTGAACGACTTGCCGAGCGGAATGTTTATCGTACCGGGGAAGTGGCCCGCTGCGTAGTCCGGCGCGCGCCGCGTATCGACAATGAGCGCACCCTCATCCACTAGCTGACGCAGCCGCGATGCCGGCAGATGCTCCGGGCGCCGAAGTCCGTGCAGCATACGAGGTCCTTCCTTGTTGATCCGCTTCATTTCAGCGAAGTACTTCGGCGGTTCGGGCTGGTCGGCGAGCACGGCCTCCACGAACGTCTCCTCATCGTGCATAGCTAACGCCCAGTTGGCTACCTTCTCGTAGCCCAACGTCGTGGACGGCACCGCGCCGAGCGACTTGCCGCACGCCGACCCCGCACCGTGCCCGGGCCAGAGCTGCAGATAGTCGGGGAGCTC
>JBPCLX010000216.1:0-4345 GCA_051002815.1 Gemmatimonadaceae bacterium | reverse complement strand
GATCTACCGGGCCGCGGTAGGCGCCGCATTCGATGTGGGGCCGGGGCTGGTACTGCTCCTCCATCCACGGCTCCTGCCGCGCGAGGCGGGACTGACCGGTGGTGACTCCATCCCCGCTGATGTCGCTCGGGCTCTTCGTCAGGCGGGCACGGTGGTGGGTACGTGCGAGCCCGCTCAGACAGATCGGGGATCACTCCCGCAATGCGATGCATCGTCAGCGGGATACGTTGTCCGCTTTTCCGATGTTTTGCGCTTGAGCGCGGACTCGTTGCAGGTGTACCTCGACGCGGAGCAGTACACTGTGCCTGGCGCTCCTCCGCAGCAGGTTCTCCACTTCGAGAAGGCGTATCAGCTGGTCAACGAGAACGGGCGCTGGCGTGTCGCGCGTGAAGGACGGGTGCCGACGGCCGTGTCGGATTCTCAAAGTTAGGCGTTCGGCGGGCCGCCGCTGAGGATTCGGACGGCGATCCCTCCATTCCGCGTGGCAACGAGCGTTCGGAGCGACATCCCGAGTTGCCGCTCGAGGTTCGCATCCGCCGAAAGGATTACGAGATGATGCCGGCCGTCGCGGGCGACGCGCCCGAGCGTGGCGTACAGATCCCGCAACGGCGCCGCCTCTCCCACGCGCACGCCGTAGGGCGGATTGGTCACGATCCAGCCGGGCGCGCTACTCATCGGGGCCTTTGAAAGCGGCGCTTCGGTGAACTCGATGTCGCCGGCTACACCGGCGCGCACTGCATTCGCCTTCGAGGCGGTGATGGCTCCCGAATCGCGGTCGGAACCGGCGATGGGCGCCGGTGCTGTCGGCCGAATACGCGCGCGCGCTTCGTCGCGCAGCGTCTGCCACCGGCCTGCCTGGTGGCGCGGCCAGTGCTCGAATGCAAACGTGCGACCGAGTCCGGGAGCAAAGTCGCGGGCCTTGAGCGCGGCCTCGATCGGAATCGTCCCGGACCCGCAGAGCGGATCGTTCAGCGGCGTCTCGGCCGGCCACCCGCCTGCCGCCAGCATCGCCGCCGCGAGCGTCTCCCGCATCGGCGCCCTGGCCACCGCCTGACGATAACCGCGCCGGTGCAGCAGTGCACCCGAGCTGTCGAGGCTGATGGTGCAGACGTCGCGTGCCAGACGGACCATGAGCAGCGGGGCGTCGCCGAGTTCCTCGTCCTCATCGCCCGCAACGACAGTTGCCTGCGCGCGCACGCGCTTAGCGATCCCCTCCATGACGCGCTCGGCGATCGCGCCCGTGTGATAGAGCCGTGACTTGCGCGCGCTCACCCGCAACTGGACGGCCCCACCGGGTGCGATCCATTCTTCCCATGGCACTGTGCCCGAGCGCCGCGTGAGCTCGCCGAGCGCCCTCACGCGGAACGATGACACGCGGACGATTATGCGGCTCGCCAGGCGCGACCAGAGGTTAGCGCGGTAGACGTCCTCCAGGGCCCCTTCGAACGAGGCCCCCCCTGGCTCTTCCCGCGCGACGAGCCCGATCTCCCGCAGCTCACTGGTCAGCCACGGCTCGAGCCCCGGCGCGGCCACGGCGAATCCGGACAGCCGCGCTTCGGGCCTGGTCGCCATCTCGTTATGCGCCTGACGCCGGGGCGGCCGGCGGCAGCTCCAGGCTCCGCCACAGGTACCACGACGCAATCGAGGAATACGGCGCCCAGGGCCGGCCGATCGCCAGCACACGTTTGGGCGGGGGGAGACCGCGAGTGCGGTACGCCAGCTGTACTCCCTTCCGAATGCCCAGGTCTTCCGCCGGCAGCACGTTAGGCCTTCCGAGCCGGAACATGAGGAACATCTGCGCGGTCCACCGGCCGACTCCCTTGATGCTGGCGAGCGCGGCGATGATCGCATCATCGTCCAGCGCATCCAGGTACTCGAGGGGCATGGAGCCGTCGGCGGCGTGGCGCGCAAGGTCGCGGGTATAGCTGATCTTCTGGCGCGACAGCCCCGCCGCGCGCAGATCCTCGTCAGGCGTCATGAGCACAGCCCCGGGCGTAGGGTCGCCGCCGAGCACCTCGATGACCCGGCGGTGGATGGTCGCCGCGGCCTTCCCGGAGAGCTGCTGATAGATGATCGAGCGGAGCACCGCCTGAAAGTGCGTACCTTCGGCGTGCGCCTCGAACCGGCACGGGCCCACCCGCTCGATGACCGTGGCGAGGCGCGCGTCGGCGCGTTTGAGGTGACGTACGGCCGCGGAAAGGTTCATTGGAGTGCGCAGGGGCGAATCGCGAAAGAAATGCGAAGTGCGAAGTATGAACCGCGAAGTGCAAGGTGCGAAGTGCGAAGTGGCTACGCAGAGCGCGTGCGCAGGAATCTCTCTATTCTTTCAAGCGAATCGGGCAGATCAGCGCGCCCCAGGCCGATGCGGAAGTGATTGCCGGGGTAATCGAACAGCGTGCCCGGAAGGAGGAGCACACCTTCGTTCCGGGCGAGCGATTCGGCGAAGTCATCGATCGGCTCACCGGTCGTGAGTTCCGGAAAGGCTGTGCTGCCGCCGCGCGGGCGTTGCCAGGCGAACTCCGCGGAATGGGCAGCGAAGAATTCATCGAGCCGGTCAAGGTTGGTTGCGACGATACCCCTGGCTCGCTCGAGCAGCACCTCACGAGCGCGGAGTGCCATGATCGACAACAGCTCGCTCGGAGCCGATGCGCAGATAGTCGTGTAATCCTTGAACTCGGCGGCGCGCCGCAGCACCTCGGCGTCCCGTGTGGCAATCCAGCCGATGCGCAGCCCCGCCAGCCCGTACGCCTTCGACATGACGCCAAGGCTCATCGCGTGCTCATAACGGTCGCAGGCGGCAGGAAGCTGGTCGTCAAGGTTCAACTCGAGCCCGCGATACACTTCATCGGAGAGCACGCGGCATCCGGCGAACCGTGCGAGATCGATCAGCGCCTCGAATTGTTCCCGCGGTGGAAGTGCGCCGGTGGGATTGTGTGGAAAATTCACCACGATGAGGCGCGTACTGGGCCTGAGCAGTCGCTGCAGTCGCGCAAGATCCAGCGCCCATCCCCTATCGCGGTCGAGAGGCAGCAGATCCACATGCGCCCCGATCGATCGAGCGACGGCATGAAGCGACTGGTATGCAGGCCAGGTGACTACCGCATGCTCGCCCGGCTGCAAAAGCACATGCATCAGGACGAAAATCGCTTCTTCAGCGCCGGAGAAAACCAGACTCTGATCCGGCGAGACAGACTCGTACAGCGATGCGATTTCCTGCCTCAACAGTGGATGGCCGGCCGATTCGGTGTAGCCCAGACGCAGATCTTCCCAGCGTGCGCGCATCTCGTCGTCAGCGAGGGTGAGCAGCTCGCTCATGGGTACTGGCTCGATGTCCGAGGCACCTGCCACGTGCCTGACGACGAATTCCCACCTGGCGAAGAAACGTTCGAGCGCGAATGGCGGAAGCATGGGCATGACGGTCGAATCGTGAGGGGGCCAGCGGTGGCGTGCGCGCTTTTCAACCGCGATCAGAAGACGGAGCGGTGTCACGGCGCTTTCCCGTATCCCATTTCCTATCTCCTGCTTCACCACACTGGTCGTCGAATGTCAGGGCCAATGTAGCCGCTCGCTCGAGCGCATCACGGCCATCGTTACTGCGGCGGCCAGCCCACCACCGGCGATTCCAGCGGCGGCGCCCAGCCATTCGCTTTCGCTGGCTGAAACCAGTCCCATCACGCGTGGCAACGCCACCAGTGCGAGCAGCGCGACCACCACGACCCATGGCAACAGCGCGAAGCGCCAGCGCGACCCTCGATTCCGCATGGCAGCGACCGCGCCGTAATAGCCGAGCGGAGTGAAGACCAGCGCCAGCCAGATCGTCGTGAACCTGCCTGCATGCCGTGTATAGAGGTTCTCGAACGGCACCAGGTATGCCCAGCCGTGCGTATGGCGGAAGTCGATCGTTCGCGTGACGCTGTTGGTATCGCCGCTCGATCTGGTATAACGTGACGCGGCAGTGATCGAGTAGCCATCGATTGTGCCGGTGAGGTGTACCGGCACGGGCGATGCGCTGTCCGCAGCGCCGGGAAATCCGTCCCATACTGTCACCGTCGGCGTGCGAAGGCCGATCCGGCTCGCCCGGCTGCGGAGCCGGAAGGTAAAGCTTCGCTCCCCCTCTCGTCCGAGCAGCATCACCTCATTATGCTCGCCGTCGAAGATGCTCACTACCGGGGCGAGACGCCCGGTTGCCCGTCCGCCCCGGACGACGGCGCGCACCGACACGCTGTCCCGCCGCAGCTGCCGGCGTACGGCGTCGGTATTTGGGAGCCGGCCGTTGCGCAGTGGCTCGTCGGCTACACTCGCTTCGACGATCGTTCCGTCGAACCTGGCGAACTGGCCGAGTACC
>JBPCLX010000215.1:0-7055 GCA_051002815.1 Gemmatimonadaceae bacterium | reverse complement strand
TGAGCTCCGGCGAGAATGGCACGACGCATTCCTTCGGGGGTGCTTGCGTGCGCGACGACAGGTCGTCCAGAGGAACCGGCCACTTCCACTATCAGCTGCAGCTCATCCAGCGTGAAAGTGGGACGAGCCTCGCCGTTAGGTCCCCAGCGGTAGTCGGCGTAAACCTTCACGACATCGGCGCCGCGGCCGATCTGCTCTCGAACGGCCCGTGTGAGTCCGTCGACGCCATCCGCTTCCTCAGCACCCTGAGGAACGTCGAAATCCGGTGCGAATCCCTTGGGCGCATAGCTCCCGGTGGCAATGAGAGCACGGGTGGCGATCAGCATTCGTGGCCCGGGGACAATCCCCTGGGAAATTGCCTGCTTGATGCCCACATCCGAGTATCCGGCCCCTTCGGTGCCGAGGTCGCGTACCGTCGTGAAGCCGGCGTGTAACGTTTCCCGCGCATGATTGATTGCGCGCGCTACCCGCAGCGAAGCGGGCTCGCGCAGTACCTGATCGTTCCACGACGTTTCATTGTACGGATGCAGGAGCAGATGGCTGTGTGCGTCGATCAATCCGGGGATGAGCGTTGTACCGGGGAGGTCGATCACGCGCGCTCCCGCGGGTGCAGACGTTGTGGCGGCGGGTCCGGCAGCGGTGATCTGATCGCCGCGCACTACCACCACCCATGACTCGTGTGGCGTGGCGTTCACCCCATCGAACACGCGATCGGGGCGCAACACGATCGCGCTATCGGCCGGCATCTGCCCGGCGAGTGGAGGAGCCAGGGCGGCGAAAACGAGTGCGGCTAGCGTGGCGGCGGAGAAGCGCGGCAGGTGCGGCACAATGAGGTGGGTGAAGGGTGGGGGATAGTACGGTCCAAACGGCTGAGACTCAACGCCGGTGCGGATCTCAGCCGCGGCGTATGCGGGTGCGGCCGATACGCTGCTGTATTACATGCGGCAGCAGCGATCGGGCTGGAATCCGCTGTTCCGGGACTCCGTCCATACGTAAAGATGGAATCATCGTCGATCTTCCAGCGCGGGCAGGCTGCCGCATTGGCGCCGGCCTCACGTTGATTTCCGCACGTCGCCAGCGCGCGCGGGGATTCACGCGTACTTTCAAGCAACGCCCGCCCGCACTCATCCCGGGCGCTGTCGCTTCTCACCCTGGTGCATTCCCATGAAGCGTTTCGTTCTTTCGCTCGCTCTAATTGCAGCGGCCGCACCGCTGGCCACGGCGCAGACCGTCACGCAAGCCGCAAATCGAAGGGCGCTCACCCCGCAGGACTTCGACCAGTGGCGCTCCATCGACGGCGAGCGGCTTTCGGATGACGGCAGTTGGGTCGTCTACTCGCTGGTGCCGCAGGTGGGCGAGGGCGAGGTGGTGGTGCGCTCCACGAATGGCAGCGCCGAGTTTCGACATAGCCGGGGCTACGTCGGACGTCCGCAGACACGTCCGAACGCGACAAATCGGGGTCCGGCGTTCAATGCCCCCGCGGCGCAGTTCTTCGGATCGCAGTACGTGGTGTTCACCATCGAGCCGGGCCAGGCTGAAGTCGAGGCGGCGCGGCGCGCAAAGAAGCGGCCGGCCGCTCAGCCCAAGTCGTCGCTCGGAATCATGCGCCTGAGCGACGGGACCGTCACCGAAGTGCCGCGCGTCAAGTCGTTCGAGGTCCCCCGGGGCGACGGCCGCTTTCTCGTCTATCTGCTGCACCCGGCTGACAGCAGTGCCGCACCCGCCGGCGCGGACACCGCGGCCGAGGGACGGGCAGCGGCCGCACCAGGGGGCGTCGCTCGTCCGATAGCGGACTCCACCGGATCGGTTAGTCCCAAGAAGAAAGACTACGGTTCGACGATGGTGATCCGCGAACTGGCCAGCGGATCAGAAGTGCGCGTGGAAGACGTTATGGCGGTCGAGGTGGCTTCCAGAGGAGCATGGATCGCCTACACGGTGTCGTCGCGAGAGGGTTCCAAAGACGGTGTTTATCTTCGCCCGAGGTCCGGCGGCGAGACGGTGCCGGTGCTCACGGGTGAGGGAAAATACAAGAGCCTGGCGTTCGACAAGGCTGGAACGCAGGTGGCGTTCGTGACCGACCGGGACGAGGCGACGGCCGACAAGCCTCGTTATGCGCTCTATCATGCGGCGGTTGCATCGCCCAGAGCACGGTTGCTTCTCGGGCCGGCGGCGCTAGGCGACACGATGGTGCTGTCGGACCGCGCGAGTCTCGAGTTCAGCGAGGATGGTGCGCGGCTGCAATTCGGAGTGGCGCCGCCGGCGCTCGACTCCATTCCGGCGGACTCGCTGGCGGACAAGGCGGTATTCGACCTGTGGCATTACGAGGAGGCCAGATTGCAGCCACAGCAGCGGGTGGAAGCCGAGCGTGACCGCGGCCGCTCGTATGCGGCCGTGGCGGAGATCCGCGGTGGAAAATTCCAGGTGCTCGGCAGCGATTCGTTTCCGCAGATCAGGCTTTCGCGGGATCTCAGGACCGGCCTTGCGCTTACATCGGTGCCTTACGCGGTGGAAGCCATGTGGGGCGAGGGCGGAAACGACGTCTACGTGATCAACGTGGCGACGGGAGAGCGCAAGCGGATACTCGAGCGCAGCAGGTACGGCGCTTCTCTTTCGCCGGCGGCACGTTATGCCATCTACTTCGGCGAAGATCGTAACTGGCACACCTACGCGACGGCGACGGGAAAGGTGGCGAACCTCACCGGCAACATCGCCGGCGTGCGCTTCGATCAGGAAACGTGGGACACGCCGAGCGATCCCGCGCCATGGGGTGTGGCGGGATGGACGCCCGGCGATCGCTCAGTGCTGTTGTACGATCGGTACGACATCTGGGAAGTGGATCCAGCCGGTGTACGGCCTGCCCGTGTCGTCACTGATTCGGTCGGACGGCAGCGCCGAATCACCTTCCGTCACGTAGCGCTGGACACGGCTGCGCAGTTCATAGATCCGTCCAGGCCCATCCTGCTCTCCGCGATGAACGAGGTGACCAAGTCGAGCGGCGCGTGGCTCGACAAGCTGAACGTGACGCAGCAGCCGGAGAGCCTGTATATGGCCGACCGCCGGATCTCGCGTCCTGACAAGGCGAAGAACGCGGACGTCTTGTTGTTCACCAGCTCGACGTTCACCGAGTTTCCCGATTTGTACGTGAGCGGCATGAATCTGCGTGACGCGCGGAAGCTGAGCGACGCCAATCCCCAGCAATCCAGTTATCGGTGGGGCTCGGCGCAGCTGGTACGTTGGCGGAACATGGACGGCGTGCAACTGCAGGGTATTCTCTACAAGCCTGACGACTTCGACCCGTCGAAGCAGTATCCGATGGTCGTCTACTTCTACGAGCAGATGTCGGACAACGTCCACGCCCATCAGACGGCGGTTCCGCGGAATACCATACAGCCAACGTTGTATACATCGAACGGCTACCTGGCGTTCTTTCCCGACATCGTGTACACCGACGGATACCCGGGGGCGAGTGCGCTGAAGTCGATCGTGCCGGGGGTGCAGATGCTGCTCGACTCCGGTTTCGTCAAGGAAGATGGCATAGGGATCAGCGGCCAGTCGTGGGGCGGATACCAGGCGGCGTACATCATCACACGGACGAATCTGTTCTCGGCGGCATTCGCCGGCGCGCCGGTGGCGAACATGACGAGCGCATATGGAGGCATTCGCTGGGCCTCCGGGCTGGCACGTGCGTTCCAGTACGAGATTGCGCAGAGCCGCATAGGCGGATCGCTGTGGGACATGCCAATGCGGTACCTGGAGAATTCACCGCTGTTCCACGCCGACCGCATCGAGACGCCGCTGATGATGATGCATAACGACGCGGATGGCGCGGTGCCCTGGTATCAGGGTATCGAAATGTTCGTGGCGATGCGCCGGCTGGGAAAGGAAGCGTATCTCATCAATTACAACGACGATGGCCACAACCCCACCAAGCGGGCGAATCAGCTCGATGTAGCAATGCGGCAGATGCAGTTCTTTAACCACCATCTGCGCGGCATGCCGGCGCCGGAGTGGATGCAGAAGGGTATTCCATTCCTGCAGAAGGGCCGGCAGTTCGTGACACCGCAACCCACGGTTACGGAAGAGAACGTGAGCGCGACGCCGTAGTCGAGGGACGAGGGACGAGGGTCGAGGGGCGGGGCAACGTGTGAAAGGGATAGTGTGGAATTCGCGAGGGGCGCATGCGCCCCTCGCGTCTTTATAAGGGGGCACACCCCGCCATGCGTGCGCTGCCCAATCTCGAATCCAGCGCTCAGGTGAGTGACTGGCGTGCCAATGACGGGGTATTCAATATGACGCTACTTGGCTTTCGCCTTCGACTCCATGCTCAAACAAGCCGCTCTCCTTGCCGCCGTCGCTCTCGCGGCATGCGCCGATCCTACCGGGCCCGGCGTGCGGCGCGTAACGGAGCTGCCGCGCCCGCTCACCGACGCCGAGCGCGCGGTCATTGGCGCCAGCAACAGCTTTGCGTTCTCGCTCATGCGACAGCTCAACGCCGATGCGCCTGACTCCAATCTGTTCATCTCACCGCTCAGTGTCTCAATGGCGCTCGGCATGACGATGAATGGAACCGCGGGGCAGACGCTGGATGAGATGCGCACGACGCTCGGCTTTCCAGCCATTCCACTGGTCGACGTGAATCAGTCGTACAAGTCGCTCATCGCGCTGCTGCGCGGGCTCGACTCGCGAGTCGACTTTCGAATCGCCAATTCCATTTGGCACGAGCAGACCTTTCCGGTGGAGCCCGCGTTCCTGCATACGACCAACGACTTCTTCGACGCCGAAGTCGCCGCGCGAGACTTCGCCGATCCGACCACTCTCCAGGCGGTCAATTCATGGGTGAATAGTGCAACGGCGGGTAAGATCGATCGCATTCTCGACGAGATTCCGGCTGACGCGGTGATGTATCTCATTAACGCGATCTACTTCTACGGCGATTGGACCACCTCGTTCGATCCGAAGCACACCGAGCCGCAGCCCTTCGCGGGTATTGCCGGCTCCACGACCGTACCGCTCATGCACAAGAGCGATTCGGTGGCATATACGGAGTCGAATGGCGTGCAGGCGGTCGAGCTGCCGTATGGGGGCGGCGCATTTGCCATGACGGTCGTCCTACCCCCACAGGGGAGCGACATCAATGACCTCGTTGCCAACATGTCCCAGGCAAGCTGGGATGCGCTGCACGCGGCCATGGCGCCGCAGCAAGTGCTGGTCTGGCTGCCGAAGTTCACGTTGGAGCGCGACTACGAGCTGAAACATGCGTTGCAGGGACTCGGTATTCATCTCGCCTTTGGTGGCGGCGATTTCTCGCCTCTGTCGAGCGCGATGGGTAACCGCCTCGAGGTGAGCGAGGTGAAGCACAAGACGTTCGTCGATGTCCACGAGGAAGGTACCGAAGCCGCGGCGGTCACCTCGGTTGGCTTCGTGGTAGTGTGCGCATGCGGACCCACGCATCCGGTATTCCGCGCAGACCGTCCATTCGTATTCGCCATACGCGAGCGTAACTCGGGAACCATCCTCTTCATGGGAAAGATCGGACGGATGTAACTCTCGTCAAGCAAGGGAGTTACCACCTCTTGCGGGCCGCGGGTGGCAGCGGGCGGGACGAGGGGAAAGCTTCCCCGACGCTGCGCCCGCGGCCCGCTTCGTTTTCTCCGCATCTGCGACATTTCATTGCAGCCACCACCACGGTGTTGCACCTCCGTCCGCTTGCGCGTCAGAAGCTTGGGAGGAGACTACAATGAGCGATGCGCACCAGTCCAGATGGGACGCGCTCACCGAAATTGCACGCCGGTGTGTCGCGGAAAAGCAGTTTGACAAAGCCGAGGAAGCATTCCTCGCCGCCCTTAGAGAGGCGGAGCAGTTCGGGGATGTAGACTCGCGCGTGGCAGCCACACTGAACGCGCTTGCGCGTGTCTACCACCGCCGCAGCAAATTTTTTCCGGCTGCGGCGCTGCTGCATCGGCTGCTCGGAATCAAGGAACGCGAGCATGGCGAGCAACACCCTGAGCTCGCAGGCATTCTGAGCAACCTGGCCGAAATGTATGCCCGACTGGGCGATACGAGGCAGGAGCTCGAGCTGCGCTCACGAGCGCTCGATATTCGCACAGCTTCGGGAGAATCGGAGGGCGGCGCTCTCGAGGGCCTGCGCGCGCGCATCGCCGAGTTGCGAGAGAAGCTGATCGATGAGAAGAGTCGCGCTGATGCGGCCCGGACGTCACCGAGGCAGCGGATGCGGCTCCCCACCGGTTCAAACGACCTGCCGCTCATTCTGCCGACGCCGGTTGCGACAGAGGCGCAGCGTACCCCGTTCGCACCTGCGTTGTCTCCTCTTCGTGAGGCGCCGCCATGGTCCGCGCCCGGAGCCGGCGCGGAACGCGCCGCACCCCGCGCACAACCGTGGGCGACCCGCACCCCCACACCCGCACCCGTACCCGCGTCAAAGCCGGCCGAGGCAACTCCGGCGGCTGCGCACGCGCCGGTCCTCGAGCCCAACGCCGCGACGGTGACTCCGTCGTTCGTTCAGGCGCCGCTCATCGAGCCGCTCGGAGCGTCTGTCACGCCGGCAGCACCGTTAGCAGCCGCGCCGCGGCCGCTTCCGGCGGGGCCGGCCTGGCACCCGCTCGCGCCACCCGCTCCGACGACCAGCTGGCCAGGAGCGCGAATCGAATCCGAGCGGGAGCCACAGCCCGAGCCTGACGAGTACATTCAGGAGGCCGCGTTTCGGCCACGGAGAAACTGGAGGCCGATCGCGACCGGTGCAATGGCAGTTGCGCTGGCTGGTGTGGTCGCGGTCCTGGTAATGTCGCGTCCTGAAACGACTGCAAGCTCCACTGGCCAGGTGGAAGCACAGTCCGCTCTTCCGGCGCCGCCCCCACAACCTTCGATCGGGCCGATCGACCGTACGGTGAAGGAAGCGATGGAGATCGGGCTGGCGAATCTCGAGGGGGCGTCGGGCAACAACCAGTTCTCCCCGGAACAGACAGATGAACCGCCCGTCACGCCGGGAGCCGAGCCGCCCATCGTGGGTGGCACGGAGCCGGGCAGCCTAACGAGAT
>JBPCLX010000214.1:0-2672 GCA_051002815.1 Gemmatimonadaceae bacterium | reverse complement strand
AGCCATTTGGATCGATACGGAACAGCACCTGCCCGTACTCCACCGCGTGCTTATCATCGGCGGAAACACCTTTAAGCACGCCCGAGAACTCGGACTCGATCTCGTTCATGATCTTCATTGCCTCGATGATGCAGAGGATCTGGCCCTTCTCGATCCGTTGCCCTTCGGTGACGTAAGGCGGTTTGCCGGGCTCTGGCGAGAGGTAGAAGGTGCCCACCATAGGCGACTTCACCTCGAGCATGCGGGCCGCCTCGGCGGTCGGCGCTACCGCAGTGTTCTCGCTCACCGTCGGCACACCGTTGGGCGGCGTGGGGGCGACGGGCTGCGGCATCGGCGCGACCAGCATCTGCGGCGCCATTTGCACGGGGGCCCCTCGCGAGCGTTTCGAGATCTTCAGCTTGATCCCATTGTCCGACATTATCTCAATCGAGTCGACCGAAGACTGATCGAGCATGTCGACGAGCTTCTTGACGTAGCGAAGGTCTATCATAGGCGAGAGAGGAGCCCCAGAGGAGCGCTCACGCTAGCTCGAGCAGCTCGCGTGTGAAGGTCGTCAAGATGCGCGATCCGGACCCGTCCAGATAGACGTCGTCCTCGATTCGCACCCCTCCCCAATCGGGAAGGTAGATCCCCGGCTCGATGGTGACTACGGCGCCGGCCGGAATCAAGCCCTCCGCCGTAGCAGCCAGCCTCGGCGCTTCATGCACCTCCAGGCCTATGCCATGTCCCAGGCTGTGCCCAAAGGCTGCACCGTGGCCGCGGTCCTCAATGTAGCGCCGAGCGACGGCGTCGGCATCCCGGCCGCTCATTCCCGGCACGACCGCCGCCGAGGAGAGAGCGTTAGCCTCGCGGACGATCTCGTACACTTCGCGATGTCGGTCGTCGGCGTGCCCAACGAAGAACGTGCGCGTGATGTCGGAGCAATAGCCGTTCACGACGGCGCCGAAATCGATGAGCAGCCATTCGTTCTTACCGATGAGCCGGGTGGAGGAGCGCGCATGGGGGAGTGCCGAGCGACCACCCGCGGCGACGATGGTCGGAAAGGGAAAGGCTTCACTGCCCGCATCGCGCAGCGCGTTCTCCAGCATGCCGGCGACCGCAAGCTCGGTCATGCCGGCGGCTATCCGCGGCACCGTCTCGCCTAACGCATGTTCGGCGGTGGCGACCGCCTGCCGGATGTGCGCCAGTTCGTCCGCATCCTTGCGCTCCCTGAGCCGTTCGACCAGGTCGGTCGCCGGACGCCATTGCCACTGTGAGGGGCCGTCGAGCAGCCGCTGAAAGTCGCGATGCAGCAGGTGGGACGACTCGAAGCCCAGAATCTCGGCGTCCAGCCCCTCGAGCGCGCGCCATAGCGCGGTCCACAGGCTCTGCGGCTCGATCACCACACGCGCAAAGTCGCCGACCTCGGCAACGACCTGAGTCTGATAGCGGAAATCGGTCACCAGCACCACGTGCCGGGCGGTAACGACTACCAGCGCGCTGGAGCCGGAAAAACCAGTGATGTAGCGGATGTTGGCGAGGCTGGTGAGCAGGAGCCCCGACAGGTGCGCGTCGGCCAGGGATTGACGCAGCGCCGCCACGCGGCGCGGCCGCATGTCAGTCACGCGGCGTCAGCGCCGCGACCAGTCCCCGGAGCGCCAACTCGTAACCCATTGCACCCAGGCCGGCGATGATGCCGATCGCCGCCGGCGCCAGCATGGAGTGCCGCCGCTCCGGTTCCCGCGCATAGATGTTCGAGAGGTGCACTTCAACGAAGGGTACCCCGACGGCGGCCATCGCATCGCGCAGGGCGAGGCTGGTGTGCGTATAGGCACCCGCATTCACTATCGCACCGTCGGCGCGGGAGCGAAGGGCGTGGATCAGCTCGATCAACTCGCCCTCTCCATTGCGCTGTTCGAACTCGACCGTCACGCCTAACTCATCCGCCACCTTGCGGACCCGACTCTCGATGTCCGCCAGCGACTCCGTACCGTAGAGTGACGGTTCGCGCTCGCCGAGGAGATTGAGGTTGGGGCCGTTGAGAATGGCGATCCGCACCTATTTCTTCAGCCCGTCGAGCCAGGCGTTGAACGCCTGGAGATCGTCGATATCCCCGGAAGACTCGGGGGCCGATTCGCCCGACACGCGCTCACCTTCGGGTGTGAAGAACGCATCCAGCGATCCGATGGGCGTGCCGCGCGCCTGCTGCTCGTTCGCTCCGAAGATGTCATCCAGCGACATGGCGCTCTTGGCCGCCCGCGTTGCGGCACTCGGCCGCCTGGGCGCGGGCTCCACGACCTGCGTGTAGCCGCTGGCGAGCGCCTTCGCCGCCTGGTCATCTTCCTCACTGACTTCGCCGTTGCCGGACAGCGCTGCTTCGGCCCAGTCCTGCGAAGCTTTTGTGCGGGATTCCACGATCGGCGATGCGCCCGGTACCGGAACCGACGCCAGCCGCTTGAAGAACGCCGCGGCACTCGTGTGCTCCGGCTGGCGAGCGCTGCCCGCCCCCGAACCATTGAGGTGCACGGCTTCAACTGAACTGGATCCCTGCTCGAGCTGCGCCAGCCGATCGCTCAGCCTCGAGTCGTCAGGCGATTGGGCGGCCAGGCTTCGGTAGACCTCGAGCGCCTGACTGCGGAAGCCCTGCTGCAAGTACAGCTCGGCCATCGTCTCGGTCACGAACGCCGGCGTCG
>JBPCLX010000213.1:0-3841 GCA_051002815.1 Gemmatimonadaceae bacterium | reverse complement strand
ATCCTCGATCACGACGATGAAGCTCGATGTGACGGCCAAGGTCCCGGGTGTCGACGAAGCGACCTTTCAGAAACTTGCCGAGCAGATGAAGGAAGGCTGCATTGTCTCGAGAGCGCTGAAAGGGTTGAAGTTCGAGCTGACGGCGCGTTTAGCCTGATGAGACGTAAGCAGAAGAACGCGATAGCCGTGCACGGATCGCTTCGGTCCATGGCACCGCTTTTTTAACGCGGAGGACGCGGAGGTACGCGGAGGGCGCAGAGGTCTCGGGTAGCAAACGAGGCTCATGGAAAAAGCTGTTGCTTTCCTCTGCGCCCTCCGCGAAACCTCCGCGCCCTCCGCGTTAAAAAGCGAAACTTTCTCTGGCCAACCAACTCGAATGCACTAGAGAAAACCACTTGCCGATTCAATAATTGATCGATTAATTAGACTGTAAACATGACCGCTCCGCCGCCTCCACGTGATCTGATCCTCGACGCCGCCGAACGGTTGTTCGCGCGCCAAGGCTACGCCGCCACGACGATCAAGCAGATCGGCGCCGATGCCGGCGTGAATTCGGCGCTGCTCTACTATTACTTCGCCGACAAGGAGGCTCTCTACCACGAGGTTCTAGGCCGGCTGATCAGCGGGCTGGCCGCCGAAGGAATGCGCCGCTTGCGCGGGGTAGCCGATCCCAGCTCGGCCATCCGTGCGCTGGTCGAAGGCCAGGTCGAAATACTGCTGGCGCGCCCCCAACTCCCGCAGCTGATGGTGCGCGAACTGGTAGACCATCAGGCGGTGCACGCGCAGGGGCTCATCACCGAGCACATGGCGGGGCTGTTCGGGGCGGTGTGCGAGGTGATCCGGGCCGGACAACGCGCGGGCGCGTTCCGGCGGGAGCTCGAGCCGCGTTATGCAGCGGTCTCGACCATCTCCCAGGTCGTGTACTTCTTCATTGCGCGACCAGCGGTGGGGCTGTTGATGGGACAGGGTCCCGGCGTGCTGTCTGACCAAACGATGCGGGATTTCGGCCGGCACGCAGCGGGCTATTCACTGGCTGCGCTGTCGGTAGGCGGCGGTCCCGCGGCGAACACTGCGGAGAGCAGATCGTGAGGCGGCAAACGATCGCCTTGATCGGCGCACTGCTGTTCGCGGCCGCATGTGGCCGCGATGAATCGGAGCTTGTCGCTCACGGAACTATCGAGATCCGGGAATTCGACGTCGCCCCCACAATGCCAGGCCGCGTGGCCCGCGTGCTGGTCGACGAGGGTGACACCGTGAGAGTCGGCGATACGCTCGCCGTCCTCACCCAGGCGACGCTCCCTTTCGAGATAGCGGCAGGGGAAGCGCGCCTGGCGACTGCGCTTGCGCGCGTGCGCGATCTGGAGGCAGGCGCACGTGAGCCGGAGTTGGAGCGCGCACGGGCTGCCGTGAGCGCGGCGCGGGCCGAAGCAGAGCGCACTTCACGAGACCTGGAACGGATGGAGGCGCTAGCCGAGGCCAGGGCGATCAGCCGGCAGGAGCTGGACGTGGTGCGCACGGCTGCTGTATCAGCGGCGTCACGGCTCGACGGATTGCTGGACGAGTTGACGTTGCTCGAGCAGGGCGCGCGCCCCGAGCAGGTGCGCGCGGCGCGCGGGGAGGTGGCGAGTGCCAGGGCTGCGGTGTCAGCTGCCCTGGCAACCGCGTCCGATCTGGTGCTCACGGCTCCCGCATCGGGGTTAGTGCTCGGCCGGCACGCCGATCCTGGAGAAGTCATCGCCGCAGGCACACCGGTCCTGACGGTGGGCCTAACCACCGAGCCGTGGGTGCGCGTGTTCGTTGCCGCTGATGTGCTCCCACTGCTGCGAGTGGGCGATTCGGTCCCGGTCATCGTACCGGGGCTCGACCGCCAGCTCGCGGGGCGCATTTCGACGATCAACGACCGCGCCGAGTTCACTCCGCGTGTCGCTCTGACCGAAGAGGAGCGCGCCGACCAGATGTTCGGGGTGAAGGTCGAAGTGCGTGGCGAGAACGCGATGAAGCCGGGGATGCCGGCGATGGTGAGATTCCGATCGCACGCTGACTCGTCAGGCGCCCCGCCGATTGCGCCATGACCATCTCCGAGGAGGAATCGGCGGTCCGGGTTCGCGGGCTGCTCGGACCTAACGGGAGCGGCAAGACGACGACGATCCGCATGCTGTGCGGCCTGATGGAGCCCACCGCCGGCGAGGGAACGGTGGTCGGTCACGACTTGCGCACCGATTCCGACGGTGTGCGACGCGACATCGGCTACATGTCTCAGAGGTTCGGGCTGTACGAAGATCTGACCGTCGCCGAGAATCTGCGATTCTATTCCAGCGTGTACGGGCTGCGCGGCGCGAATCGTGAGGCGCGAGCGCGCGAACTGCTCGACGAGTTGCACCTCGAGCCGCGACGCGATCAGCTTGCCGGCACCCTGAGCGGTGGATGGAAGCAACGACTGGCGCTGGCGTGCGCCACTGCGCACCGGCCGAGTCTCGTGTTTCTGGATGAGCCGACGGCGGGCGTCGATCCGGCTGCGAGGCGGCACTTCTGGCAGATCATCTATCGGCTGGCCGAAGCCGGGACGACGATCCTCGTCACCACCCATTACATGGATGAAGCTGAACGGTGTGAACGTCTGGCCTTTCTGTCGCACGGGCACCTGATCGGGCTGGGGACGGTGGACGAAGTGACGCGGCAGTTCGGGGAGCGCACGATCGAAGATGTATTCATCGCGCTCCAGCGGCGAGATGAAGGAGTGGTTGTATGAATATCGTCAGGCGAGTCGCGCGGGCGGCGTTCTGGCCGATGCTGTGGAAGGAGTTCGCTCAACTGCGCCGTGATCGCTTCACCTTCGCCATGATGACGGTGTTTCCGGCAGTGCAGCTGGCGCTTTTCGGCTATGCAATCCGCACCGAAGTGCGGTTTCTCCCGACGGTGGTGCTCGACGAGTCACGGACCGCTCAGAGCCGGGAGCTGCTCAGTGCGATCGCCAACACCGAAAACTTCACGTTCACCGAGCACGTGCGGAGTCGTGAGGCGGTGCGCGACGCAATTCTTTCGGGGCGCGCCAGCGCAGCGGTCATCATCCCGCCCGAATACGCGACGGACCTGAAGCGCCGTCGGACTGCGACAGCGCAGATCATCGTCGACGCAGCCGATCCGCTCGCCTCGCAGGCGGCCATCGGGGGCGCGGCGCAGGCCGGACAGGTCGCGTCGATCGCCATGACCGGAGCTCGGGGACCGCCGCCGCTCGATCTTCGCGTTCGACCGTGGTACAACCCTACGCTCGACAGCGCTACCTACATCGTCCCGGGCATAATCGGAATCCTCCTCTCGCTACGCTCATCCTCATCATGAGCATCTCGATCGTGCGAGAGCGCGAGCGCGGCACCCTCGAGCAGTTGATCGTCACGCCGATCGACCGCACGAGCCTCATGCTCGGCAAAATGACGCCGTTCGTTCTGATCGGTTACGTGCAGATGACGGTCGTGCTCGCGCTGGGCTGGCTGCTGTTCGATGTGCCGATGCGCGGCAGCCTGACGCTGCTCTACCTGATATCGCTCGGCTTCATGGTCGCCAATCTTGGCCTCGGTCTGTTCATCTCGACCGCGGTGAACAGCCAGGTGCAGGCGATGCAGCTCGGGTTCTTCTTTCTGCTGCCGAACATTCTGCTGTCGGGCTTCATGTTCCCGCGGGAAGCGATGCCGGTCGCCGCACAGTGGATTGGTCTCGCTCTTCCATTGACGTACTTTCTGGATGTGGTCCGCGGTGTGCTGTTGAAGGGGGCGGGGATCGAGTACCTCTGGAAGGAGGCGGTCATTCTGGTGGCGTTCGCCCTCGGTTTCATCGCGATCAGCGT
>JBPCLX010000212.1:0-8128 GCA_051002815.1 Gemmatimonadaceae bacterium | reverse complement strand
TTTGGGGCAGAACGCTCCCTGCGCCTTGACGAGCATCCATGTCAAAGGTTTAGCCGGATGCATCAGGATCGAACGGATCAAATGGATCAGGTCCCGTATGGGAAGACTCCCAGCATTTGGTTCGTTTCTGGTCTGCTCGCAATCCTGGTGCGCAGCTGATAAATCCGGCCGATCCGTTCCATCCTGATGCATCCTGCGAACCCTTGGCATGGATGCATGCTACGACTACGATGCTGGTGAGTCCCGATGCAAGAACGAACCTCGGACGCCTATCGAGCTTTAAAACTCGATCTGCGCGCCTAACTCCACGACGCGATTCGGCGGTATGCCGAAGTATTCCGTCGCCCCTCGTGCGTTTCTCGACATGAGAGCGAAGATCTCTTTGCGCCACCGCCGCATGGGCACTGGTGGGGGCGTCTGCTCGTCGGGTTGCGGAGCCAGTACTGGCGACTGCTTTCGCGGAATGAGCCGCTCCCGGCCCAGATAAAAGCTCGTATCGCCCGGACGCGCGGTCAGACCCTTGCCCGCGCACATCGCCAGCACCTCGGGAATGTGCGGCGTCTCCATGAAGCCATATCGTGCCAGCACTCGATAGAAGCCCTGGCCTAACTCGTGCACCTCGACCCGCTCGTCGTCGGATACCTCCGGCACTTCGACTGTGAGTACCGACAGCAGGATCACCTGCTTGTGCAGCACCTTGTTGTGCTTCACGTGATGCAGCAGCACAACCGGAGCGCCGCTGGGATCCGAGGTCATGAATACCGCCGTCCCGGGGACGCGTGGTGGCTTGGAACGATCGACGTCGGCGAGAAAGAGGTCGAGCGGCAGGCCCGACCGGCGCAGAATTGCACGCAGATACTCGCGGCCCCGCTTCCATGTCGACATCAGAAGGTAGATCAATGCAGCAACGACCAGCGGGAACCATCCGCCGTGCGGGATCTTGAGCAGATTGGCGCCAAAGAACGCGAGGTCGATCGCCAGGAAGAAGATCAGAAATGCCAGCGCCCACCGGCGGGGCCAGTGAAAGCGACGACGCGCGATTTCGTAGAACAAGATGGACGTTATCGCCATCGTGCCCGTAACCGCCACACCATACATGCCCGCCAGGTTGCTGGAAGATTTGAATGCCAGTACCAGGCCTATACACAGCAGCATGAGCGCGATGTTCACTTCCCGAATGTAGATTTGCCCTGCCACGTGAGCCGACGTATGCGTCACGGTGACGCGGGGGGTGTAACCAAGCTGCATTGCCTGACGCGTCAGGGAGAAGGCACCCGAGATCAGTGCCTGCGACGCGATGACCGCCGCCGCGGTCGCCAGCCCGATCATCGGAAACAGCAGTGGGGCGGGAACCATCCGATAAAATGGATTGTCCGCCGCTGTCGGGTCACGGAGCAGCAGCGCACCCTGGCCGAAATAGTTCAGCAGCAAAGCGGGAAACGCGACCGCAAACCACGCGATGCGAATGGGGCGCGGCCCGAAGTGTCCCATGTCGGCGTACAGAGCCTCGCCGCCCGTGATGACGAGCACAACCGCGCCCAGCACGACGAACGCCAGGAACTGGTGCTCGAGAAAGAATCGTACGGCGTAGTACGGATTGATCGCGAGCAGAATGTCCGGGTGGTGCCCGATCGCGCGAATGCCGAGCACCGCTATCGCCAGGAACCAGACGAAGGTGATAGGTCCGAACACGACGCCTACCCGGCCAGTGCCGAATTTCTGCACGAAGAACAGCAGGAAGATGATGACGACAGAGACCGGAATGACGAAATTTTCGAGCGCCGGCGTTGCCACTGCGAGGCCTTCCATTGCGCTGAGGACAGAAATGGCCGGTGTGATTACGCCATCGCCGTACAGCAGAGCCGAGCCGAACAGACCCAACGCAACGAGCACTGAATAACGAGTGCGGTCTGTCTTTCGGTGCATGCGTTGCTGCACCAGCGCCAGCAAGGCGAGCACGCCACCTTCGCCGCGGTTATCGGCCCGCAGGATGAAGGAGATGTACTTGACGCTCACCACCAGCGTCAGCGCCCAGAAGATGAGCGACATGACACCGAACACGTTGTCGCGCGTCACCGGCACCCCATACGTTGCGCCAAAGCATTCCTTGACGGCGTACAGGACGCTGGTTCCGATGTCTCCGTAGACGACGCCTAGCGCCGACAGCGAAAGAATCGCCAGCCGCTTTCCAGCCGGATGCGCCGGAGGATGGTACCGGTGCGACGCGCCGGGGGTGGGCGTGTGGGCGCGCGCGACATCTGCCTCGGAACGAGGTGCTCTAGGGTTTCCGGGTTCCGCGCTCATCGAGAAGCCGGGGCTCGTAAGGCACCCCGGCAAGGCAGTTAGGTTCCTGGCGTTGCCGGTAGTCCCGGCTACGCAGCGGGCCACGGCCTGCAGGCGGCGGCCCGTGCGTAATGTACCGGCGCGTTAGCTCAGGTCCAGCATCCTGAGCGCGTCAGATGTCATCCGCCGGTGCCATCGCGCGTGTTCCTACGCCAGCGCGGCCTCGATCTCCTTCGTGGCGCGGTCGAGGATTTCGCGCACTGCCTTCAGTTTGTCCTCGTTCTGCGCCAGCTTGGGCGCGCTGCTGTAAGTCACCCATCCGAGGCGCTTGAACGCCTGGTTGAGCTCCATCATGCCGCCCGAGAAAATGCTCGATCCCAGCTCCGCGATCCGATCGAAGATATCGGTGACGGTGCCGCGGTTCTCTTCCAGATACGCTTTACCCTCGGGGGTGATCTCGTAGATCTTGCGGCCGCTCTCTTCGGCCTGTGCCCGGGCGTACCCCATGTCCTCCAGCATCGAAAGCGTAGGGTATACAGTGCCCGGACTCGGCGAGTAGGTGCCGGCAAACCGCTCTTCCAGCTCCTTTATGATGTCGTAGCCGTGTCGCGGCTTTTCTTCGAGCAGTTGGAGAATGACGTACTTGAGATCCCCCTGCTCGAAGATCCTGCCTCCGCGATGCCCGCCGCGCCTTCCGCGCGCACCTGGGCCGCCCGGTCCGCCGCCAGTCCACCAGAAACCTGCCATTGACGCAGGATCGAAAGACCACCCACGCCCCGCGCGATGCT
This sequence comes from Gemmatimonadaceae bacterium, assembly GCA_051002815.1. Taxonomy (GTDB): domain Bacteria; phylum Gemmatimonadota; class Gemmatimonadetes; order Gemmatimonadales; family Gemmatimonadaceae; genus JALZIF01. The sequence continues at coordinate 5,057 of JBPCLX010000212.1, read as the reverse complement.
CCCGGGAATGCCAGGAATTACACATGCTTGCCTCTCCAAGGACGATATATCGCGTAATATCGAAGATAGATCGGCGAAGGGAAGAGGGTCGAGGGTCCAAGGTCTAGGGGCGTCTGTCCCTCCCCCGAACCTCGACCCCCGACCCCTGACTCCCGACCCCCAGATGTCGCGCCAGGAACGCGACAGTTTCGCTCCAGCTCTCCCGGCCTTCGGGTGTCGGCATCCGGGAGAACGAATGGCCCCCGGGTGGAGCGTGCCATTCACGGTAGGTGTACAACCCCCGCTCGATCATGCCGGCTACCTGCATGGAATCGCGAAGATTGCGATTCTCGATGATGAACACGTCATCATCGTTATCCGCGGCGTGCACGAGCACGGGGCGACGGAGGGCGCGGGCGTGGGCTATCGGGGAGCGGCGAACGTAGGGCTCCGGACTGACCTCGACACGCGCTCCGAACGCCGGCTGCCTGACATAGAGCTCATGATAGGCGTCGCTGTGCAGCCGCATCCGTGTCGGCAAGTCGGCCACCGGAACGTGCGCAACGGCGGTGCGGAACAGCTCCGGCCGGCGAAGCACCGCATGCAGGGCGATGAAGCCGCCGTGGCTCCAGCCGAAGATGGCGACGCGTGAGGTATCGGCCCACGGTACCGCCCGGGCGGCGTAATCGATCGCGGCAATGCAGTCCTCGACTTCCTTGCCGCCGTAATCGATGGCCTCGTAGTGAGCCCGGCCGTAACCGGTGCTTCCCCGGTATTCGGGTGCGATCACGACGTATCCGAGAGCCACGAGCTCGCGTACCTCGGTCGCGTGGCTGGAACCGAAGTCGCTGTGAATACCGCCATGTACCAGGATGACCAGCGGGCGCGCGACCGTTGTGTCGCGCGGCGAGAACACGTACGCCGGTACGGGAAAGTCGTCGGCCCCAGGATAGACCGTCTTTCGGGCCACCACTCCCTGACCAACACTGGCGAACAGTAGCGAGTCGCTCGCTGCCTTACGCGCCACCTGCCGCTCGAACCGGTCGAGCGTCCGCACCTCGACGCGCGGCACCGCCGATCTCGATGGCTGTGCCGGCAGCGGGCCGGAAGCCGCCAGGCCGGTGGCTACAATCAGCAGGCAGGCGAATCGCGTTAGGTTATTCATCAGCGGCGGAACGAATTGTGCACTGGCCCCCCCAAATTGCCGCCGGGAAACGATCCCGGCAACCCCGCGTGATTCCTCTCCATCGGCATGCACCTTGCCCCTATGCAGGGGTACGAACGGCGGCAACAACGCCGTCCAATTTCTCTGTGGAGGTCTTATGACGGATCGCGACAAGGACATGCATCAGAAGGGCACCGAGAACCGCGTGGAAGGCGCGGGTAAGGAGCTCGAGGGCAAGGCGCGGCACGCGAAAGGCGATTTGACCGACGACAAGAGCGAGCAACTCAAGGGCAAGGCGCAGGAACTGCAGGGCAAGGCCAAGCAGAACTTCGGCGAGGCTCAGCAGGACATGGATCGCAATAGACGGGACTCGTAACTGGGTCGCGTGCCGGATGAGAAAGGGAGGCAGCCTTGTCGCTGTCTCCCTTTTTTTGTCTTGTGGCGTCAGGCGGGACCGGTTGCTCTCGTTTCTGGAGCCTTCAGGGAAGCTCGCAGGGCTGAACCGCCGAGGCGTCATTGGTGAACAACGCAGTCGTCAGGTACCGAGCACCCGAATCGGGAGCGATCATTGCCACCCGGCGGCCGGGGCCCAGCTCGCGCGCCACTTCGGCTGCCGCCCAGGCGATCGCCCCGCTCGACATGCCGACGAACAGCCCCTCCTCGCGCACGAGACGCCGCGCGAACGGGAACGCGTCCTCTTCCCATGCCTGCATTACGCGGTCGACCACCGACCAGTCGAAGTTCGGCGGCACGAAACCCGGACCCATCCCCTGAAACTGATGCTGGCCGCGGTCACCGCCTGACAATACCGGGGATCGAGCCGGCTCCACCGCCACCACCAGTGTCTCCGGGTGCCGTTCCTTGAGATACCGGCCCACTCCGCTGATCGTACCGCCGGTGCCGGAGCCGTAGACGAACGCATCGATCTGCCCCTTCATCGACGCCCATAACTCCGGCGCAGTCGTCGTATAGTGAATTGCCGGATTGGCGGGGTTGTCGAACTGGTTAGGCATCCAGGCTCCGAGACGGTCGCGGATCGATTGAGCCTCTTCGATCGCCGCCAGCATGCGCCGTTCCGGATCGGTCAGAACCAGCTCCGCACCGTAGGCTTCGAGCGTGCGCTTGCGTTCCTCGCTTGCCGACGCGGGCAACGTGAGAATCAGCCGGTAGCCGCGGGCCGACGCTACCTGGGCCAGACCTATCCCGGTGTTCCCGGACGTCGGCTCGACGATCGTTCCCCCCGGCTGCAGAATGCCGCGATCCTCGGCGTCCAGGATCATCCCCAGCGCGGTGCGATCCTTGATCGAGCCGCCGGGATTCATCCCCTCGAGCTTCACCCATATCTCAGCCATATCCGGAGTGGTCACACGCCGAAGCATGGCGACCGGTGTGCGGCCGATGGCGGTATCGATTCCGAATCCTGGCACGATCGGAGCCGCCGCGCGCAGGGGTGACGATGGTTTCGGTTGCAGGCCCATTAGTGCTCAACTGGTGGTAGAGTCGGATGGTTCCGCAGCCCCGCTTTATACGTCGTCCTCCAAGCCTCCGAAGGACCTCCGGCGGATCTGAATGTGATCCGATGCCTCCGCAGTTCTGGGTTGGAATCCGTTAACATCCTGCGGAGTCTGTATTCAACATCAACCGAAAGAGCAGCAAACCGCGGATTTCGCAGAAGGATCATCAAACCGCAGATTTCCCAGAAGGATCAATCACCGAAGACGGATCATCGACCGAATTCATCGCTAGGCAGATCAGGCGTAGCCGGCGTACTGCGCTTTCTCCTCTGTTGCGGTCGGTAGAATGACCGTGCGCGCCGTCAGGAGTATTGGCTTGGAACAAGATGGACACGTGCCCGCTGCACCGTTATTCGGAGCTTCGCATTGACCTCTATGACTGACGGCCGCGCTCGGTCGCGCGCTCTCGGCGTACTCTGCATCGCGCTGGTGGCAATCGCCACGGCATATGCATCGGCATTCGTCGTGCCCGGCGGAGCGTCCTGGAGTGTGCCTGCCTTCATTCTCGGAATGTGTCTGGCGAGTGGTGCCATGATGGCACTGGGCGCGGCAAAGGGTGGTCGCCTGGGCGTGCTGCTGGTGCCTATCGGGCTCACCATTGCGATCGTCGTGGCCGGGCTGCTGCTCGCGTGGGGGCTGCCCGCCGAGAACGAGCCGCTGTGGCTCGGGCTTCCGCGCCGCGCCGCGATCGTGATTTACGGTGTGGCATTACTTCCCATGTTCGTTTTGCCGGTGGCTTACGCGCTCACTTTCGACAGGGTGACGTTGCGCCCGGAGGACATCGTAGCCGTGCGCGCGGCACGCGCGGAGATGATGCGGGAACGAGGTAGCGAGCCCGGCCCGCCGGAGTAGTCGGCGTGATGCCCTTGCAACTTCTGCAGCAAACCGCCGTCTCGCCCATGGCACGGCCGACCATCATCGCAGTGGCGTTGGTGTACTTCGCCATCGTCGCGGCGATCGGTGTGTGGGCAATGCGCAGGACGAAAACGGCGAGCGACTTCTTCGTGGCGGGGCAGGGGATCGGATTGTTCGCCCTTGCGCTTGCCGCGATGTCGGCCACCGTATCTGGATTCGCGTTCATCGGCGGACCGGGGTTCGTGTACGCTTCGGGACTGGGCGCGATGTTCCTCGTTCTACCGCTGGCGCTCACGAACACGATGGGCGCCTGGGTGCTGGCCAAGCGGTTGCGGCTGCTGGGTGAGATCCGCGGACTGATGACCATTCCCGACGCGATAGGCGCGCGGTACCGCTCGCCGGTGGCGCAGGGACTGAGTGGCGTGTCGATCCTGATCGCGGTGATCGGTTACATGGCGACGAACGTGCTGGCGTTAGGGCTGGTCGTCGATGCGATGTTCGGGACGGGGCTCGGGTGGGGGATCTGGGCAGGAATGGGGATCACACTGGCGTACTCGGTGGCTGGAGGAATTCTGGCCGGCGTGTACACGGACGTGTTTCAAGGCTCGCTGATGGCCGTCGCATCGGCGCTGGTTTTCTTCTTCGCGCTCGATGCCGGCGGCGGGCTTGGTGCCATGTCGCGGGCGATATCGTCGGCTGACGCACTGTTCCTGGAGCCGTGGGGGAGCATGTCGCCGCTGGCGGCGTTGTCGCTCTTCTTCGTGTTCGGGATCGGCGCGCTCGCGCAGCCTCATGTGGCGCACAAGTTCTACATGCTGCGCGATCCGCGAAGGCTCAAGTGGTATCCGCTTCTGATGACCGTCGCGTTGATGATGGCGATGTCGTTGTACTTCGGCGTAGGTATCTCGGTGCGGGCGCTGGTAGCGACGGGGGACCTCGCGCCACTCGGCCGGCCTGACGAGGCGACGCCGACCTTTCTGCTGCAATTCACGCCAAACCTTCTTGCCGCACTCGTGTTCTCCGGTGTCGTGGCCGCGATCATGAGCACGGTCAACTCGTTCATGAGCATTGGGGCCGCGGCGATCACCCACGACATTCCGGTTGCCCTCGGACGGCGCGTGCCGAACGAATTGTTGGTGGGGCGCGTGTCGACGGTGGTGATCTCGGTGCTGGCCGCCATGATCGCGCAGTTCTCGGGCAAGCTGGTAGCCTTTCTCGGAATTTTCGGCTGGGGCCTGTTTGCCTCGACGTTGGTACCGGCGCTGGCGATAGGTCTCAACTGGCCTAACGCAACTCGCGCCGGCGCGATAGCGTCCATCGTGACCGGCCTCGTCCTGACCCTCGCACTGGAAACGCTGGCCTACTTCGGCACCTACTCGTTCCCGGCCGGCGTGACTGTCTCCGGGGCGACGCTCGTACTATCGTGCCTCGTGTTCTTCGGAGTGTCGTGGCTCACGCGTGCCCGCGCCGCGGCTGAGCTGGATCCGGATGTCCGCCTCGTAATGGAGGTTTGACGTTGCAAATTCGAAGGCTCTGGCGATCAG
>JBPCLX010000211.1:0-4943 GCA_051002815.1 Gemmatimonadaceae bacterium | reverse complement strand
TCGACCATCGCCATCACGTCCCGATGGATCGCAGGGGCAAATTCGCACGCCATGGAGGTACGGCAGGTGAAGATATCGAGGGTACAAGGGCACGGGCAGGAAATCGTGCGCTCGAACGCGTCCTGCTCGTCAGGCGTCATCGATGGCACGGCACCCGACTTTGGCGGCCGCTTTACGGGCAGATATCCATCGCCGCTCATCGTCGCGCCGGGCGTCCCGGTCTTGAGCTCCTGAGAGGCGAGCACGCCGGCCGGTGCGAGCGTGGCGGCACCCGCGGCAAGGCGCGCGAGAAAGGCGCGTCGCGACGGCATTCAGTCCCCCGCCGCTGCAGCTTGGGGACTTAGCACGGCGCGATAGCTGCTCTCGGCCCGACGCCGCTCGGCCTGCGGCCACATTACGATCAGCCCACCGATAATCATGATGACCCCGCCCAGCCACACCCACCTGACGAGCGGGTTGAAGCTGATTCGCAACGCAGCCGTTTCGCCGGCGCTCACACCGGCAAGCACGACGTAGACGTCCTGCCGCCACGTCTCGAGAATGCCCACCTCGGTGGAAGGCTCGAAGGTCGAAGCACCGCGACTGTCCACGTGCTGCCGTTTCTCGCTGGTGATCAGTCCCGCCCGACGCTCTCCCGACGTTGCCGACAGCGCAACGGCAACCACCTGACGGTTGAGCTGATCGTAGCTCGATACGCCGTTGCTGGTGAACGTCCAGCGGCGGCCGTATGGATCGGTTGCGGAAAAGGTCCCGCCTGGCGCCAGCGATACGTTGAATTCCTTCTTGAATGCGAGACCGGCGAACGCCGCGAACAGCACGACGATACCCACGTGCACTATGTAGCCACCGTACCGCCGCCGGTTCCGCGCCACCAGCTGCACCAGTGCCCCGCCGGTGGATTCCCCATACATAACGCGGCGCGCGCGGACGCCCCTCGCGAACTCCTGCGCCACCGTTCCCAGCACGAACGCCCCGAGCACATACGCTGCCAGCGCGTATCCGTCGCGCATCCCCAGCGCAAACAGCAGCGTTCCGGCAACGACGCCGACGACGGCCGACCCGGTGAACTGGCGTCGCAGATTCGCGATGGACGCGCGCCGCCAGGCGATCAACGGACCAATGCCGGCGAGCGCTAGCAGCGCCAGACCCAGCGGCACGTTCACCTGGTTGAAGAACGGCGCTCCCACCGTGATCCTGATGCCGCGCACCGCCTCACTAATGATTGGAAAGAGAGTGCCCCAGAGAACCGAGAAGGCGATGCCGACCAGCAGCAGGTTGTTGAACAGGAAGCTGGCCTCGCGGCTCACCACGCTCTCGAGATGCGCGGTGGCCTTGAGGTCGGGCAACCGTGTGGTGACCAGATACGCCGAGGCGACGATGCCCATCACGAGGAATCCGGCGAACCAGTAGCCGACCGACGACTGCGCGAAGGAATGGACGGAGGAGACGATGCCACTTCGCGTAATGAAGGTGCCGAACACCGCCAGCAGAAAGGTCGCCATGACCAGCGTCACGTTCCACTTGCGCAGCATCCCTCTTTTCTCCTGCACCATCACCGAATGCAGGAACGCCGTGCCGGTCAGCCATGGCAGGAGCGAGGCGTTCTCCACCGGATCCCACGCCCAGTAGCCCCCCCATCCCAGCTCGACGTACGCCCACCACATGCCGAGCAGAATTCCCGTGGTCAGAAACACCCACGACAGCAGTGCCCAGCGCCTTACGGCGCCCAGCCATTTGGCATCCAGCCGCCGGGTGATCAGGGCCGCCACCGCAAAGGCGAACGGCACCGTGGTCGCGACGTAGCCCAGATAGAGACTGGGTGGGTGCAGAGCCATCCCGGGATTCTGGAGTTGCGGGTTCATCCCGCGCCCATCGGGCGGAAGCCAGGAGAGCCGCTCGTAAGGGTTGGACCCGAACGCGGTGACCAGCAGAAAGAAAAGCGTCACCGCGGACAATGTGCCGGCTACGTAAGGCGCCAGCTCGGGGAGCCGGTTGCGATTGAGCCTCACGGCGGTTGCGGCGTACATGGCCAGAATCAACGTCCAGAACAGCAGCGATCCCGACTGGCCGGCCCAGAATGCGCTGATTTTGTAGGCGGCCGGCAGATTGGCGCTGGTGTACGACGCAACGTACTTGAACGAGAAGTCGGAGCGAAGCAGCGCCGACCACAGGCCTATCGAGGCGACCACGACGAACGCCAGTGTGGCATGGACGGCTCGCTCGCCGCTCAGTACCAGGCTGCGGTTTCGCAGCGCCCCGCCGGCGAACGACACGGTGGTGCCCCAGGCCGCCATGAGAAGCGCGACCCACAACGACAGTTCACCTACCAGCGTCATGCGCCGGCGCCAGTTGGCTCGGCCGGAAACTCGCGGATGTCGCGGTACTCGTCTGCGTCAGGCGCGTTCTCGTAACGGGAGGCGCACTTGGCCAGGACGGTCGTCGCGCGGAAGGTTCCGTCGCGCTGGAGGCCGCCCTCGAGCACCACTTCCACGCTGTCGGTGAAGGTATCGGGTGCGATTCCACGGTACGTCACCGGATAGGCGGTCGTACCATCGGTCACTCGAAAGCTCATCGACCGGCCACCTTCGTCGCGCACGATGCTGCCCGGAATCACGTGCGCTCCACCGACCTTTACTCCGGTCTCGTACAGCGTCGTGTCATTGCGCACTTTCGTCTCGAGCTCCGATGGCGTCAGGTAATACACGCCGGTCTGCTTTATCGAGCTGGCCATCAGAAATCCGGCCGGGAGTACGACAGCCAGAGCAGCGACGAAAAACCTGGTGCGCGCGTTCATTCGATCGGCGACCTCACGGCAGCTCGCGTGAGCTTACCTGGATTTCCGATCGGAAGCCGGCGCAGCCTCGGAAGACGAGCCTTGCGTGTCTTCGGAAGATGGGTCGCGCGTGGAAGATGGGCCGCGCTTGGCTTCGAGGCGCACACGAGCCATGATCTCCGCCAGCTCCGCCTCCGCCTGCGAACGGTCCGCCGCATCCCAGAGTACGGTATTCCGGTGGAGATGCCTCACACGGTGCAGCATCTCATCGATGAGGTTGCGCAACGCGTGATTCGCGCGGCGCTCGCGCTCCAGTCGCTCGAGATCGTCTGTCATGGATGGGTGTGGGTCGGTGTTAGCAATATAGAGTCGTCACCCGCTCTCTACAGGAGCTAGCGTTCGGTCCGAACCAGCAGCAGTGTCGCCGCTCCAGCCCCCGCTGCATCCCAGATCAGATCGCGCGCGCTCGCGCTGCGCCCATTCCGGCGATCGCTCAGCTCCTTTCCGATACCGAAACCGGCAGTCATCACGCTCGCGCCCGCGAGTGCCGGGCCATGGCGTACATCGAGCGCCCTCAACGTTCCGTAGCCAAGGCTTTGGAGCATGGCTGAAACGAAAAAGTGGCGAACCTTGTCGGCGCCGAACCACCGATCGACCTCGACTTGAGTAGCGGGCATCGCAAGAGCTATCTCGTTGTCACGCGACATGTTAGTGAAACACCGGCACTCCGCGCCGACTCTTCCGCGCTGCTCGACGCGAAGTGCGGACGGCGACTCGAGTGCGAACTGCGCCCGTGCGGAATGCACCGGTGCCAGCAACAGCACTATGCCCAGGAGGGAAAACGTCTTCATGCGGACCGCCGACCGCCGCGCAGCGGCGGCGCCTATCCCCAAGCCACTGAATCGCTCCCGGAGCAGCGCGATCGCCCGATCGAGACGATCCCTGTTACCAGGCTGGTGTGGCCAGCTGCTGGCGCCGGATGGATGCGGCAATGGAACGGCAGTCGAGTCGCCGCCGGCGTGGGAGACAGTGAACGATTTGCCGACGACGTCGGCGAGCTGGCTCGGTCCGAGGAATCGGTCGATGGCCAGCCGGCCCACCGGGATCATCAGCACAGGCCGGATGAGTCGCAATTCGTCATCCAGCCACGGAGCGCACGATTCGCGTTCGTCAGGCGAGGGCACACGATCGCCCCGTCCGGTCGGACTCGGTCCTGGATAACAGCGCGTAATGGCGGCGATGTAGATCGCGTCGCGGGCGGTGGCTTCGTCGATCCCCGCCTGCTCGAGCCAGCGGAACAGAGTGCGGCCGGCCCTGCCGGCAAATGGCCGGCGGTCACCGCACTCGACCTGCCCTGGTGCCTGTCCCACGAGCACGACACGCGGTGCGCGCGCGAGGGAAAGAATCGGCACGACTGCCGGATCCTTGTGCGCGCACCGCCGGCATGATCCAAGCGCTCTGCGGTGCCTGGCGAGCGCGCGGTCGAGAGCGGAAGTCATGAGCTGTCCCGCGCCCATGATAGTGTAGCGCGCACGGCGCGGGCCCACCCTTTTGCCGCATCGCTTGCCGCGCGCCGGCCGGCTCCGGGAGCGAACTGCCTGAACGTGCGGGTGGCCAGAAATCGCCCCGCGTCAGGCCAGATCCCGGCGGCCAGCCCGGCCAGCCCGGCCGCACCTAACGCCGTGGTCTCGACCATGTCCGGACGCTCGACCGGAATGCCAAGTACATCAGCCTGGAATTGCATGAGCCAGTCGTTGAGCGACGCACCGCCATCCACCCGAAGCCGCTCGAATGCGACTCCGGCCCGGCTCTGCATCAATCCGGCGATGTCCGCGGTCGAGTAAGCCATCGCTTCCACGGCGGCCCTGATCAGGTGCGCGCTCGTGGTGCCGCGAGTGAGCCCTACGATCGTTCCGCGCGCCGCGGGCTCCCAGTGCGGCGCGCCCAGCCCCACCAGCGCCGGCACGAAGTAGACGCCGTCGTTCGAATCCAGCGACTCCGCAATAGCCTCGCTCTCCGATGCCTTCTCGAGAATACCCAGCCCGTCACGGAGCCACTGAATGGCCGCGCCGGCGATGAATATCGCCCCTTCCATCGCATAAGCCGGCGCCCCCGTGGCGTCGCAGGCGACGGTGGTCAGCACACCCTCGCCCGCGGCAGGGCGCGCGGC
>JBPCLX010000210.1:0-3227 GCA_051002815.1 Gemmatimonadaceae bacterium | reverse complement strand
CGCGCAAAGCCATGCTCGAGGACGCCGCACGCGAGGAACTTGTCGGCGACCTCGGGCACGACGGCGCGCCAGGCGCCATGCGTGGGCGCGAAGCGCTCGTCGTACACGAGTTGCAGCGTGCGGAACTGATCCGCGACGAGGCGAAAGAGCGGCGACGCCTGCGGGCGTCGCGGTTTGTAAATGCCCACCGGCCCAGCATCGTCGGGGCGACACGCTGCCGCCCGGCCGGTGGCCATCGCGTCCACCGCCGGTGCTCCGGGAATACGGAGCGCCGAGTGTGCGCGCCGCTGGCGCGAGGGGCGTCATCAACGCGTTGCGTGCGTGATCTTTCGAACGCATCTTCCCGCGGCGGCCTAACGGTGCTTGCTGCTGACGAGCGGGCTTATCGGGATAATGCCGAGCCGACCGAAGTCGAGCTGATGGGTTATGTCACGATGTTTGATGCTCTCAAAATGCATCTCGACCCGGTAAAGATGCATGAATAGCGATAATCTGGCGGATAGTGCGTATAAGGGGCCTTATGTGAGCCGGCGAGTCCGGCGGGGCGGTTGGCAGGCGGGCGGATGACGGGTGAGCAGCTCGATCGAGGCCGCCATCCGGGCCGAGCCGGCCCGGTCCGGCGTCGTTCGGTGGTCGGAATCTTCCCCTTCAAGCTGGAAATGCCGGCGCGCGCAGGCGGCCGCCAGCCGCAAGCCAAGACGCGCCCGTCGCGGCACTGTGGCCGGGGCGGTGGAGCGGGTGGAGAGGCGGTCAGGGCGACAGATCGCCCTGGGGCGGCGCGCGGCTCGGGTGCGCGGGATGGTAGGACTCGGCGTCGCGGCCGAGGTGCTCGAGAATCCGCGCGATGACGGAGGGCGTCTCGATGCTGGCGATGACGCGCAACCGGCCGCCGCATTGCCGGCAGCTCTCGATGTCGATGGCGAACACGCGCTTGAGGCGTTGCGCCCAGGACAGCGCTCGTTGCCGGCCGGTGGCCGATGCCTCGGCGCGCTCGTTGGCAGCGGCGGCGCAGGTCCTGGGCACGATCCGGGCCCGGTCGGGGCTCGCCGGCGCGAATACGCCGTGGTATCTCGTCAAGTGCGCGCGGGGTTTTGGCACCAGCGCGGCGAGTCGTGCAATAAAGTCCTCGGGCTCGAAGATCACGTGAGTCGTGCCGTCTCGATACGGCGTCTTCAGCGCATAGCGCACGTGCCCGCTCTCGCTCAGCGACAGCCGCTCGGTGGCGACCGGGGGCCTTGAGACGTATCGCGCCAGATGCTCGAGCTTGTCACGCTGCGAGCCCTGGGCCGCCACGCCCGCGTGCAGCGAGAAGCCTGAAGCTTCGGCCACATCTCGGCGCGGCCCTTCTGGCTCGGCCGGCATCGTTTGCAGCGTGAATACCTTCTGGCCCTCTCTCGGGCCCGTCGCGATCCGGTACGTGATCGAATGCCCGAGCAGGCCGTGGATCGGCGCCTCCTCGCTCGGATCGAACGCGAGATAGGCGTTCTCGATGTCGCGCGTGATGAGCCCCGAGCGTTCGAGCGAGCGGCCGATACGCTGCGCAATCCGCCGCACCAGCCCCTCGAGCTCCGCCGTGCTCGGGGCCGGCACGGGCACAAACCGCAGTCGACCCTCGCCGTCCCGTCGATAAACGCCATCGTTGTGTAATAGCAAACGAGTTCCCCTGCAGTAGGGCATTAGGGAGATCATGCTGCTCCTGCAGGTCGTGCGCGAGGGCAGAACTCGTGAACAACGAGACGTCGTACGTCATCGCCTGCGCGGCGACTCCGTCGAACATCAAAAATGGTGTGACAGAAAGCGCCGAGGGCAATCTGCTTAGCTACGAGGCCTCATTCTCGATCCGGTTGCACTCAATTTCCCAATCCGACACGAAGGTGCCCAGCGCATCATGGAACGCGTTTTGGAGTGCGAGCAGCGCCTCCAGTTTCTTGGCCGTATCGGGCTGCTTCATCTCGCCATCGAGCAGCAGCCAAAACGTCGTAAGCTTTTCGACGTTGGTCTTCGAGTAGTGGGCCATTTCCTTGAGCTGGGAAATGATGTCGCGTGACTTTTCCAGTTCCGTTTTCTCAAGCGGTTCATCTGTCATAGGTGTCTCCCTGGTCCGACCGGCTACGTCTGCACTTCCGCAATCAGAAGTATAGGCGATTCGAACACCGTGCTCGCGGCCGCTGGACAAATTTACCACTAAACAGGGAAATCTGTCATTACCCACGAGCTTGATCCACCGGACAGGCCGAGTTTCTCACGAGCTTGATCCACCGACGGGGTGAGTTTCTCATGAGCTTGATCCACCCTGAGTTCGGATTTCTCACGAGCTTGATCCACCCCTTCTGAGGCCACTCCGGCCATCTTCGCCGCATCCCCTTACCTGGAGATGCGCGGGATGGCGTACAGAGAGGTGGCCATGTGGGAGATTCTGAATGTGTTGCGGCGGCTCGACCGCCGCGAGAGCAAGACCGCCATCGCCAGGACGACGGGACATAGCCGTAGCACGGTCCGGCGCTATGCGGCGCTGGCCGAGACGCTGGGGTGGACACCCGGCACGGCGGAACCGACGGAGGAGTTGGCGGCTGAGATTGCGCGGCGTGTCAGCCCCGCGGCGGATCGCGTGGCGGGCGAGGCCGAAGGGCAGCTGATGCCACACGCCGAGCAGATCCGGAAGTGGCTGACCCCTGCAGCACAGGAGCGGCGCGGGCTCAGGCTCACCAAGGTGCATCAGCTTCTTGCCCGGCAGGGCGTTCGCGTCCCCTATAGCTCGCTCCACCGGTTTGCCGTCAAGCACTGCGGCTTTGCCGAGCGCCGCCGAATAACGGTGCGCATGGCCGAGTCGCCGCCTGGCGAGCTCGCCGAGATCGACTTCGGCCGGCTGGGAGCTGTGCCGGACCCCGCCAGCGGTCGGCGGCGTATCGCCTGGGCACTCATAATTACGCTGCCGAGCAGCCGGCACCAGTACGTCCACATCACGTACTCGCAGAAGCTCCCGCATCTGATCGACGGGCTCGAAGATGCCTGGGCCTTCTTCGGCGGGGTGCCGCGTCGCGTGGTCGTCGATAACATGCGTACAGCCGTCACCAAGGCGGACCGCTACGATCCCGTCTTCCAGCGCACCTTCGAGGAGTACGCTGCCTATCGCGGATTCGTCATTGACCCCGCACCGGTACGCGACCCGACGTGCAAGCCTCACGTCGAGCGAGGCGTAGGCTATTTCCGTGACAGCTGCTTCCGCG
>JBPCLX010000209.1:0-7188 GCA_051002815.1 Gemmatimonadaceae bacterium | reverse complement strand
CGCCACCACGTTGTCGCTCAGGCTGTCGGTGTAGAACGCCGGCAGCGTGCCGTACCAGTTCCTGAGATGCGGCCCGATCGCCGTCAGCCCTGCCGCGCTGATCGACTGCACCCGCCCAGTTCCGTTGTCCTGGTTGAACAGCGCCTGCAGCCCGCGCATTACATCGGGGTGATCCTCGGCGTACGCGCGCGATCCGATCAGTCCGTTCTCCTCGGCGGCCCAGTGGCCCGCGATGATGGTCCGCTTAGGATTCGGGTATGCCTTCCTGAGGATCCGCATCGCCTCCATCGCCATGACTGTCCCGGTGCCGTTGTCGGTCGCGCCTGACGACCCGTCCCACGAGTCGAAGTGGGCCGAGAGCATCACGTACTCGTCAGGCTTCTTCGAGCCTTTGATCATGCCGATTGTGTTGAAGGCAGGCACTTCGCCCAGCAGCTCGGCGTCGAGGTCGAGGCGCACCATGGGTCGCTGTCCGTTATCGGCCAGTCGGTAGAGCAGACCGTAGTCCTCGCAGGTGAGGGTCACCGCCGGTGCAGATGTGTTGTACGTCTCGAACACCTCGATCACCCCCCAGCCGCCGCTCCCGCGCTCGTTACTCGAGCCGAAACCGCTGGGGGCCTCCACCCGGCTCGCCGCCGCACCGCCGCCCCGCATGCTCCCCGGGCCGCCGGCGCCGCCACCGAACTCGCGTCCACGTCCACCACCGCTGCCTGACGAGAACGGGTCCGCGAACCGGAGCTTGGCGCGTGAGGTGATCATCCCGGCGACCCCGGCTTGCTCGAGCCGCGTGCCGAGCGTGCCGGTGCCTAGCGCAAGCGTGTAGCCGGTGCCCCGGTACATCCTGCTGCTGTCGGGGCGGCCGTTCTCGCCGGTCATCACCGACCAGTCGCGCAGCACTTCAGCAACGACGGTGTCCATCCGCGCCTTCGCGGAGGGCGTCGCGAACTGGATCCAGTCCTCCGATGGACGGCACGTTGGATAGGCGGGCGAGAGCAGCACGATCTTGCCTCGCGCCTGCGGCAGCCATCTCACGAACTCGGTGCTGTCGGCGAACTTCGGCAGCACGATCACCTCAGCGTTCACCGGACGCGCGGTGCCGGGGCTCCACGCGAGCATCTGCCCCTCGAGCGAGCGGACCCGCGGCTCCATTAGCTCGATGCGCGAGACGCCGCGGCGCCATCCGCGCCAGGTGCCGTACTCATGCCGTCGCGCCTCGATCCCCCACTCGCGGTACTTGTTCATCACCCACTGGCTTGCCGCGGTCATGCCCGGCGTGCCGGTGAGGCGCGGGCCGATGGAGTCGAGCAGCACTTGAGCGAGGGGCTCGACCTGCGAGCTGTCCATGCCGAGGCGGAAGATGCGGTCGGCGATGGGATCGCTGGTCTGTGCGGCGAGGGCGCCGGGGAGGGCGAGAGCGAGAAGGACGCGACGTAAAGACATACCGGCGAGGGAGGAGGATAGAAGGAGGTCGATCGTGAGTACCATGGAGAATACGTCGCGCGTGCGGCGATCGCTGTCGACGGGAGCTCAGATCAAGGCGATCAATCCGCTCCCCGCCCATGCCTCTGGACCGCAAGCGACCCGCGCAGTCGAATGTTCTTCGATGAAGAGCCGACCATAACGCGAAACTCCCCCGGTTCGACAACCCACCGCATGCCGCCGTCGAGCATGCGCAGATGCTCCGGGCCTAGGGGGAAACCCACCTGTCGTGCTTCCCCGGGCGCGAGATGGATCCGAGTGAAGCCGCGGAGCTCCATCACCGGACGGGCGACCGGGCTCGATCGACAGGTCGGAGTACTCGAACCTTGCTCGCTCACTCTGATCGCAGCGACACGGTAGGATCCACGCGGAACGCCCGTCGCGCAGGAATCCAGCTCGCGACCACAGCGACCGCCGTCAGCGTCGCGCCCACGGCGCCGAACGTGACCGGATCGAGGGGGCTCAATCCAAACAACATCCCCGTCAACAGCCGAGTCACTGCCACCGCCAAAGCCGTCCCGACCACCACCCCGCCTAGCGAAAGCAAGACGCCCCGGCGGAGCACCAGCCGTGCGACATCGCTCGCCCGAGCACCGAGCGCGACCCGAATTCCGAATTCGCGCGTCCGCTGCGCCACCTGATACGACATCACGCCGTACACACCCGCTGTCGCCAGCACCAGCCCGAGCACCCCGAACGCGCCGATGAGACTGCCGGCGAGCCTATGCGGCAGGAGCCAGAAGCCGATCATCCGCGGGAGCGGCATGGGGAACTCGAGCGCGACATCCGGGTTCACGGCGCGCAGCTCCTCGCGGACGGACTCGATGATGCGCGCGTCGGTGCCGCGGCCCCGCACGTGCAGCGTCATGGCGGACGAGTAGTGCTGGTCGGCCGCGAAGAACATGAACGCGCGCTGCTCCTCGTTCAGGTCCACGTACTTGCCGTCGCGGGCGACGCCGATTACCTCGTACTCCTGTCCACGCCTCAGCCGCAGGCCTAACGGATTGCGGCCCGGCCACAGGCGCGCGGCCAACGTCTGGTTGATCACCGCGACCAGCGGGGCGCCATTGGCGTCGGCCGCCGTGAAGCCGCGCCCCGCGACGAGCTCGATCCCCATCGTTCTGAAGTACGCTGTGTCGACGATGTTGAACGCCGACGTCAGGCTCACGCTGTCGGGGCCGACGGTACGAACGTCATTGGATTGGGAATTTCCCGTGAGCAGGGTGGTGCGGGCGAGCGAAGCGGATATTACGCCGGGTAACGATCGCACGCGGCGGAGCAGTTCCCCCTGCAGTACGCGCCCTTCCTCCTCCTCCATGCCGTGTGGCTCGAGATTGATCGTGCCCACGTTCACGCCCTCGGCACGGAATCCGGGATCGAGCGACAGGCCGCGCTGCAGGCCGCGAACGAACAAGCCGGCGGTGATGAGCAGCAGCATGGCGAACGCGATCTGGGCGCCGACGAAGATGCTGCGTCCCCGCATGCGCGCCGTTCCGCCCGAATAGGCGCCCTCCTTGAGTGAGCTTGAAAGCTCCAGCTTCACGGCTCGCAGCGCGGGCGCCAGTCCGAACACCAGACCAGTGAGACCGGCGATGATGAGCGCGAACGCGAGCACCCGCAGGTCGGGCGTCGCCTCGATTGCGACCGGGATGCCGGGCACTCTGATGCGGGATATCAGCCCCGTCGCGGCGTAAGCGAGCCCGATTCCGCCGATTCCGCCCAGCAGAAAGAGCACCGTGCTCTCCGTCAGGAGTTGACGCACGAGCCGGGCACGCGAGGCACCGAGCGCCAGGCGCAGTGCCACCTCGCGCCGTCGGGCGACCGCGCGGGCGAGCAGCAGCGCGGCGATGTTCGACGCACCTATCAACAGCACCAGGAAGCCCGCGGCCATCAGCATGCCGATGAAACCACCGACCGGTGTCCTGAGCGCTTCGGGAATGCCGCTAATGGGTGCGAGATAGGCGCGCTCGACGGTCGTTCCCTCGACTTCGGGGGGCATGCGGGTTGCGATCGCCGACAGGCGCGCCTCCGTGCCTGCGATCGCGCCGCCATGCCTCACGCGTCCGAACATGCCGACCCACGAATCTCCAGCGATGGAGTCGGTGGCTGCATGCGCGCGGAACGGCACCCACACGCCGATCGCCAGCGCGACGACGGTGCCGTCGAATCCCCGTGGCGCGACCCCGGCGACCGTATAGGGCCTTCCGTCCACGTGCACGGGCCGGCCGATTACTGCCGGATCGCCATCGAACTGCTGCTGCCAATACCGATGGCTCAGCACGACGGCCGACTCGTCATCGTCGCCGTAGAAGCGTCCGGCCGCCGGCCGCAGCCCCAGCACGCTGAAGTAGTTGCCTGACGTGAGGGCGCCCTGCACCGGTACGGCGCCTCCGTCCGCCCGTAGGGAGAGCGTCAGGAACGTGTGGGCAGCGAGTCCGGTAAAGACGTCTTCGCTCGCCTCCCGGTACGCCTCGTACCGGGAGAACGGAATGCGCCGGCCCTCCATTCCGATCGACGCCGCGCCGCGCCGTACCTCCTGCAGCCCGTACAACTCGTCAGGCGAATCGACGGGCAGCTCGCGGAACAGCAGAGTGTCGGCGACGCTGAACAACGCCGTGGTAGCGCCCACGCCGAGCGAGACGACGAGCACGGCGGTGATCGAGAACGCGCGGTTGTGACGGAGCGCGCGCGCCGAGAACCGCGCATCCTGCGCCAGCTCCGACAGCAGCCGCGGCCGCTGCGTGTCGCGCATCGCCTCGCGGTGCCGATCCACGCCGCCGAACTGGAGAAGCGCGTGCCGCCGCGCTTTGGCCGCCGTCATGCCGCGCGCGATGTTCTTATCCGTCTGCATGTCGACGTGGAACTGGAATTCCTCGTTCGTGCGAAGCTCCGCGTCGCCCCGGTCCAGCAGGGAACGCAGTCGTGCGGCGGCGCCCTTCAACAAACTCATTTGCGATCTCCTAACGGCGTGAACCGGTCAAGCGCTCGACAGAACGGTTTCCACCGCGGCGGCAAAGCGGCGCCAGCTCTCGGTTTCCGCGCCCAACGCGCGACGGCCGGCCGGCGTAAGGCGGTAGTAGCGCGCCCGCCGGTTGTTCTCCGACACGCCCCATTCGCTCTGGATCACCCCTTTGTGCTCCAGGCGCTGCAGGGCAGGGTAGAGCGAGCCCTGATTGACATCTAGCACGCCTCCGGAGATCTGCTGAATCCGCTCGCCGATCCCCCAGCCGTGCTGGGGTCCGGTCATCAGGGTCTTGAGGATCAGCAGATCGATCGTGCCCCGCAGGGCATCGGCCTGGGTGTTAGGTGGCATGGCGCTCGGTGGGGGGCCCTTCTCGATTCCAAGAGAAGGTACATGCCTTCTTCTAGGAGTCAAGAGGAAGGCGCTGCGTGGGCCCGTGCAACCCTACAGGGCGCCGGAATCACTCATTAGCACCCATATCGAGAGGCTCCAGTATGCGGTCATTCGCTCTCTGCTTTGCCGCGGCCGCGGCGATAAGCGCGCCGTCCCACGCACAGAGCTACGGCTCGGGCCAGTCGGGTGCGCGCACGCTGCTGCCGGAGGCCGAGGAGATCGCGCTGGCGCGAAGTGCGGCGCCGGCCGCACTATCCGATTCCGCGAGTGTCTACATCCTTGGCGACTCGGTGTACACGATTGCCGTCCGGGGGACCAACGGTGCGGCATGCTACGTGTCGCGCGACTGGATCCAATCGATAGAGCCGCACTGCTTCGACGCCGAGGGCGCCGCGACGGTGCTCCCGATGGCCATGCGCCGGGTGGAGCTGCTGCACCAGGGCCGTACGGCCGATGAAGCGGACCGCGAGATAGCGGACGGGCTCCTCACCGGCCGATTTCGTATCCCGGCGCGTCCCGTCGTTTCGTACATGTTGTCAGGCGCGCAACAGCTAGTGAGCAGTGAAGGGAGGAGCGTCGGCGCCTGGAAGCCGCACGTAATGATCTACTACCCCTATTGGACCGCCGCGGGAGCTGTGGGATCTGAGGTGATGATGGTGGACGCGGGAAAGCCGACGGCAAACCTGGTCGTGGTAGTCCCAACATTCGTGCAGCCGAAATCGGGCGCCGCACCCAGGTAATGAACGAGACCGACGACCGCACGCTCGTCGATGACGTGCTGCGACGTGGCGACGAGCGCGCGTTTGCCGTCCTATACGCACGCCACACTCCTGTGCTCTTCGGGCTGGCGCTCCGGCTCGCTGGCGGTCGGGACGGGGAAGCGCAGGACGTGGTGCACGACGCATGGGTTCGCGCGGTGGAGCGCCTGGCGGAGTTCGAGTGGCGGTCCGCGTTGGCCACCTGGCTGTGCGGGTTCGTCGTCCGCCGCTGGCGGGAGCTGGCGCGGGAACAGAGCAGGCGAAACGAGGTGCCGATAGATGACGCGGGATTGAGCGTTGACGACCAAAGGCTGGAGGGCACGTTCGACCGCCTCGTACTAGAGCAGGCAGTCGCAGGCCTCGCTGCCGGGTATCGCGAGGTACTTCTTCTGCACGACGTGTACGGTTACACGCACGCGGAGATAGGCGCGATGCTCGGAGTCGAAGCGGGAACATCGAAGAGTCAACTAACACGCGCGCGCCGAGCCTTACGAATCGCTCTCGACGAGAGTGAAGGAGCCTAGAAGCATGGAGGAGCATCCCGGGAAGCACGATCCGCTGCGAGCACTGGGCCGCGGCATCGATCCGCCTGACGCGCTGGAGCACCGTGTGCGTCGCACGCTCACCGCGCGCGGCCTGCTGCGGCGCCGTCCCTCTTCAGTCTTGCGCCGCGTTGCGGCCGCTGCCGCCGCCGTCGCACTGTTCGCGGCGGGGTATCTGACCGGCGAGTCGGGCCGGGATGATCTTGCCGAGCCTGACGGGGCTGGACGTTATGCGCTCTTTCTCTATGAAGACTCGGCGTTCGACACATCCCGGCCCGAGATGGAGCTGGTGGCTGAGTACTCGGCGTGGGCGGCCGCGCTGCGTGAGCGGGGACGGCTCGAGACCGGCGAGCAGCTTGCCTCCGCGGAGATCCTGCTCGAGCGTCAGGCGGATTCGATAGTCGTCGGCGAGCGCGGACCGGCCGCGGAGGCCGGTGCGCTCACGGGATTATTCGTCATCCGCGCCGCGAGCGAATCCGAGGCGTTGAGCATCGCGCGTACGTGTCCGCACCTCAAGTACGGAGGCAGGATAGCCGTACGGGCGATTGTCGAGACTGGGTGAGAGACCGCCCCGGCTTCGCCCGGGCATCGCATAGCGCACCGGCGAATAGGTCGATCAGCCCTCGATCTTGTAGATCTCCCGCTTTCCGTGGTCGACGAGATCGTGATACCCCTTCATGATCTCCTCGAACTTCTTCATGTCCTCCTCCGAGCCCTCCGGATTCGACATCATCTGCTCGAACGCCTGGAGGTCCGGCACCTCCATCTCTGCCACGATCGTCCAGTACCGCTCCCCCGCGAAGTCGGTCATGATACGCATCGGCGGCATGTTCATCCTTTCGCCGAGCTTCGACATGGCGAGGAACTTCTCGACCATTGGGCGCACCTTGCCCGGTTTGCAATACATGATTTCCCGAATCAGGTACATGGGTCTCTCCTCTCGAGGTCCGAGGTTCGTTGTCTGGCCGCACAATTGTGCCAGTGTGGCAACTGACGTCAAGGTCGGGAGGCCAGGCACGAGCTCGCTCCTTTCCCTACAGGCTGTAGGCGAGTT
>JBPCLX010000208.1:0-4230 GCA_051002815.1 Gemmatimonadaceae bacterium | reverse complement strand
CCCCCATCGACATGACACGCCTTGCCCGTCCGAAAGGCGCACCAGCGTTACCGCTGGGCCTGCTCAGGACAATGCTGCCCGTGGCCGAGCGAGCCGAGGTCATCGCGGATCTCGTCGCCGAGCACGCCGAGCGCGCGGCTGCAAACGGCGTGAGGCAAGCCGACCGGTGGCTCTGGCGACAGGTGGTCCGGTCACTTCCTGCTCTCGTCGGGCGCAGTTGGTGGCGGGGATGGAGCGGATTCGAGCCTCGAGCCAATCGCATGCAACCAGGAGGGCCTCCCATGGAAGGATGGATCATGGATTTGCGGTTCGCGGCGCGCCGGCTTCGCACGCGTCCGACCTATACGCTCATCGCCATCATGACGCTCGCCATGGGCGTGGGCGGGACCTCGGCCGTATACAGCATCATCCGTCGGCCGCTTTGGGAGCCGTTGCCTTACGAGCGCCCGGACGAAGTCGTGCAATTCTGGAACTCGGGCGACTGGTCCGAGGCCGAGTTCATGATGCTTCGTCCCGACATGCCCGCCTTCAGAACGGTCGCGGCGTACCGCCCGGAGGACATCATATTGGAGCGCGATGATGCACCTGCGAAGCTGGTGCCGGGCCTAGCCACCTCGGCCGAGTTGTTCGATGTGCTTGGTGCTGGCCCGATGCTCGGACGTGGATTTCAGGCCGGAGACGATCTGGCCGGTGCCGAGCCGGTGGCCGTCATAAGCCATGGATTGTGGCAGGAGCTGGGCCGAGACCCGTCGTTGATCGGCCAGCGGTTGCGTCTCGACGGAGCGGAGCGCACGGTGGTTGGGGTAATGCCACGCGGTTTCTGGTTCCCGGATCCCGCCGTGCGCGTGTGGGTTGCCGCGTCGCTCAATCCGGAGAACCAGTCCGGGAGGTACACGCTGGTCGGCGGGCTCGCGCCGGGGCAGCGGCTGGAAGCGCTGACTCCCGCACTCAATCGCATCACGACGGCGCTGGGCGAACAGTTCGATTATCCGGAGCAGTGGGACAAGACTCGTAATGCAGCGCTGACGCCGATTCGCGAAGCGCTGGTTGGCTCGCTGCGACCGGCGCTGCTGGCTACGCTCGCCGTCATGGCCCTGATTCTGATAATCGCTTCGGCGAACGTTACCGCGCTCATGCTCGGGCAGGTGGACGGCCGGACGACCGAGCTGGCCGTGCGCGCCGCACTCGGCGCAGATCGAATGCGGCTGGTACGTCAGGTCACAGTCGAGGCACTGTTGCTAGGCATGCTCGCCGGAGTCGTGGGAGCATTGCTGGCGACGCTCGGTTTCCGGGTAATGGTGGGCGCGATCCCGCTTGGCGCATGGGCGGAGCAGGCTTCGATCGACTGGCCGCTGCTCGCCACGGCCATGGGCGTGGCCATCGTCGCGGCGGTCGCCATCGCGCTCGTTGCCGCGGTATCGGTATGGAACGGTGATCTGCGCGGGGCGCTCGTCCGTGCGCGAACGTCGGGAATCGGTGGTCGCGGCGGTCGGCTGGAGAGCGGACTGGTGATCGCGCAGGTCGCGGTCGCCATGCTCATCGCCGCCAGCGCCGCGCTCCTGTTCCGAAGTGTCGACAATCTTTACGCGGTCGATCCAGGAGTGGATGTGCATGGTGTGGCCGTAGTGGATATTGCAATCGGAGCCACGACGCCTCCTCAGGAGCGCAGGCGTATCATCACCGAGATCATTCGGCAGCTAGGCGAAATTCCCGGTGTGAGCTCCTCCGCCGTCACGCAAAAGCTCCCGCTACGTGGCTCCGGCGATAACTGGGGAATCAGCGTGGTGGGCCGCCCTGACCTGCCTGGTAGCACGACCTCGTTCCGGATCGTGTCACCAGACTATTTCAGCACGATGGGAATCGGCGTCCGCGAAGGCCGGGTATTCGACCAGAGCGATCGCCTCGACGGAGAGTTGGTGGTGGTCGTCAACCAGGCGCTCGCCGACAAGTATTTCCCAGGGGAGAGCCCTCTCGACAGGCAGATTGAGACTGGGTTTGGTTCGCCGGAGCGCATAATCGGGATAGTGGATAACGCCGCCGAGGCGGCCCTCACCGACGAGCCAGCGCCAGCGCGTTACATGCTGTTCGCACAGTTGCCGTATGTGGCTGAAGGGCAGACATTCGTAATGCGCACGACTCGCCCCGGGGATGCCGAAGTGGTGCTCGAGCCCGCCCAACGCGTGATCCGGGGCCACTCCGGCATAGCCGTTCAGGAAGCCACCACCATGCGGCGCGTGTTCGATCGGTCGATGGGACCGGTCAGACAGGTGCTCACCATGTTTGCCATTCTGACGGTTGTCGCCCTGGTGCTGGGTGCGGTGGGGGTATACGGAGTGATTTCGCACTTCGTGCTGCGACGGAGGCGCGACTGGGGAATTCGCATTGCGCTGGGGCTGGCGCCGGAGCGGGTGATGAGGGCGGTGGTTGGACGCGGCTTCTGGCTGATGAGCGCGGGCATCGTCGTGGGACTGCTTGCCACAGTCGCGATCGCCCGGCTCTTCGGTTCGTTCCTCTACGGAGTGGGTGCTGCGGACCCTATCGCGCTCGCCGCGGCAAGCGGAGCGCTCCTCGTAGTTGGTGTGGCGGCGGCAGCGATCCCTGCCTGGCGAGCAGGCCGCACCGACCCCCTGCTGGTCCTGCGCGACTCGTGAGTGAACACGTCCAACCCCGGAGCGCTACTCGTGACCAGTGATGCGCCGCTTGGTGTGTTCGAGGAACAGGTGATGCTGGGCGTCATCCGTACCGGCGATGAAGCCTATGGCATGAACGTGCGCCGGGAGCTGGAGCGCGTCACGGCGCGGGAGGTGTCCATCGGCGCCGTGTACGCCACGCTCGACCGGCTGGAAGCGAAAGGTCTGGTGACATCGCGCCGTGGGCCCGGGGGTGGGTCACGGCGTACTTTCGCCGTTATGCGCCCCGGCATAGCGATGCTCGCGGAAACGCGCGCGATCCGGGAGCGCCTATGGCGAGGCATCGATCTGACCCGACTTCCGGCGCCGGCTTGAGCCGGATCAGTCGCTCCGCAAGGCAACCGTCGGATCGACGCGAGCCGCACGCATGGCCGGAATCATGCTTGCCAGCCCCGCCACCATCAGCAGCACGACCGCGACGAAGGCAAATACCGCGGGGTCCGTCGGCGACACGTCGAACAGAAGTGGCCCGACCCATTTTCCGGCGAACGCGGCGACCGCGCCCCCGATCACGATGCCGGCGACAGTGAGCTGCAGCCCTTCACGCAGGATCAACCGAACCAGATCCCTGCTTCCGCACCAAAGGCCACGCGAACGCCCAGCTCGTGTGTGCGTTGCGTGACGTTATAGGCGATGACGCTGTACAACCCGATAGCCGCCAGCACCAGCGCGAGGCCGCCGAACGCGACGAGCTTGCTCGTCGCAAGGCGGCGCGCCCGCCAAACCTGCTCTGCCACAAGGGGTAGCTCAGCACCACTACCGAGGCGCCCACCGGCGTGGAATCCTCGGCGGCACTGAAGAATCGCCCGAGCGCGGGCCTGACATCGAATAGCGACCAGTAGCCTGCGCTCACCGCACCGATGCGCATCTCGTGGGCGTTCTCGCCTACGCCGACCGCCACCTCCGGCTCGCTGATGGCTGCGGTGGCGTCCAAGGTCGAGGTCCAGCGCTCGAGGTCCTTGTATCGCGTGTAGTGGATGTGGCTTCCGAAGTTCTCCTCGCCGTCGAAGGTGCGGACGAGGTAGACGCGGTGCACGCGGTCAGCATCGGTGAGGAACGCCGGCGGCCGGAAGAGCAATCGATCGGTAACGCCGAACATTGCCGCGTTGGCGCCGATGCCGAGGGCCAGCGTGACCACGACCGCCGCTGTGAAGCCGGGTTGCCGGCGCAAGCCGCGGATCGCGTAGCGAACGTCCTGCCGGAAGGTGTCGAGCATTGGTTGGCTGGGAGGAGGAACGTGTGTTGGACACACACTCCCTGGAAATCGTTATCAGGGCGGGAATCGCAGTCGGGAATCGGGAATGGGAAATAGGGAATCGGGGATGGTGCTGGATGTCATTGTTCGATCCCCGATTCCCGATTCCCGACCATCAGGCTTGCGCCGCGGGCGGTGCCGGCGCGCGGTAGCGCTGCGTGGCGTATCCAACGATGATCCCGAGAACGCTG
This sequence comes from Gemmatimonadaceae bacterium, assembly GCA_051002815.1. Lineage (GTDB taxonomy): Bacteria > Gemmatimonadota > Gemmatimonadetes > Gemmatimonadales > Gemmatimonadaceae > JALZIF01. The sequence continues at coordinate 94 of JBPCLX010000208.1, read as the reverse complement.
CCCGGAAGCATGATTTCCCAGTAGTACTTCTGTCCCGCTTGCACGTCGCCCATGTAGGCGACGAGGAAAGCGAGGACGAGCCCCACGCCCAGCC
>JBPCLX010000207.1:0-4700 GCA_051002815.1 Gemmatimonadaceae bacterium | reverse complement strand
ACGACACGCTGGAACAGTTCTACCTCGCCGAAGCGCTCGAATACATCAGCGCGTGGCGACAGTCGACCGCGGACGCACCTGTGGGGATCTGCGGTCCCATTGGTCCGACCGAGCAGCTGCCGCTCGTTGCGCAGCTCGTCAACGACCTGGGACTGTCACTGGAGAACGCACATTTCTGGGGGATGGACGAATGGTTTCTGGACGGGCAGGAAGCCCCGAACGACCATCCCCTCTCGTTCGCACGTGCAGATCGTGAGCTTTGCTTCAATCGCATCCGTCCTGAGCTCGCGATACCCGCGGTAAACCTCCATTTTCCCAGGTCACGGCCGGGCGAATACGAGGCCGCATGGGACTCCGTGCGCTGCGCCGTGATGCAGGGTGGTCAGGGCGAGGTGAAGCACTGGGCGTTCAACGATCCCGTGCGGCGTGAGGGCGATTACAGGGACCGTCCGCCCACGCCGGAGGAGTATCGCCAGCTAGGTACCCGGATCGTGGAGTTGCACCCCCTCACCGTCATCCAGAACGCGCGGACGTCTGGCGGCGGCAACATTCCGCTCGTACCGTCGCATGCCGTGACGGTGGGACCACGCGAAACATGGAAAGCGGAGAAGGTTTCCATCTGGCATCCGGGACACCACGACAACCCGCTCGGGATGCGGTTGACGACACTTATGATCTCCAAGTGTGTTCCCGATTCCGCCGTACCCATGTCGCTGCTGGCCGATCACCCGAACGTGCAGTTCAACTTTTATCGTGGCGGCATTGGAAGCTGCGACACGGAGATGCATTGAACCATTACGCGGGTGGCGCCCAAAACAACTGGAAGATAAATCCATGAGCGTGAACGCACGGCTGAACCGACTCTTCAACGGCAAGTCGAAGCGCTGCTTCGACGTCGCCATCGATCACGGCTTTTTCAACGAGCCGTCGTTTCTCACAGGCATCGAGGACATAGCGCAGGCCATCAGGGTCGTGGTGGACGCCGCACCGGATGCGATCCAGCTGACGATCGGGCAGGCGCGACATCTCCAGGCAATGCCAGGCAGGGAAAAACCGTCGCTCGTGTTGCGCACCGACGTGGCGAACGTGTACGGAACGTCGCTGCCGCGCGCGTTGTTCAGCCGGATGATCGCGGCGCCAGTGGAGCAGGCGCTCCGCCTGGACGCGACATGCGCCGTGGTCAATCTCTTCCGCATACCGGACCAGCCGGAAGTCACCGACCAGTGCATCCAGAACATCCTGCACATCAAGCCGGAGTGCGAGCGGTACGGCATGCCGCTGATGATCGAGCCGCTGGTCTTCCAGGCGAATGAAAAGGCGGGCGGGTACATGGTGGATGGCGACGAGAACAAGATCGTTCCGCTCGTTCGTCAGGCGGTGGAGCTTGGCGCCGACATAATCAAGGCCGACCCGACGAGCGACCCCACCGTCTACCACGAAGTAGTGCGGGTCGCGGGCAACATTCCCGTGCTCGTCCGCGGTGGGAGCCGCGCGACGGACGAAGAGATCCTGGGCCGCACAGAGCAACTGATTCAGCAGGGGGCGGCGGGCATCGTCTACGGGCGCAACATCATCCAGCATCCCAATCCGGCGGGGATGACGCGCGCGCTCATGGCGATCGTGCACGACGGCGTGAGTGCCAGCGGGGCAGCGCGGTTCCTGTAAGACTCGATGAATCCGCCCGGCGCGCCGGGCGCTCCTTTGTCCCTTGTCGAAGCCCTCACATGAACACTGTACGACTTGGCATCATTGGCGGCGGTCTGATGGGACGCGAAGTTGCCAGCGCGATCGGCCGCTGGTTCGCGCTGGAAGATTGCCCCGCCCACCTGGAGCTCGTCGCCGTCTGCGATCTGCAGGATACACTGCTCGACTGGTTCAGGAAGGTTCCGACAGTCCGGCAGCGCACCCGGGATTACCGTGAGCTGCTGGCGAACGCCGACGTCGATGTAGTGTACGTCGCCGTGCCACATCACCTGCACGAGTCGATCTATCTCGACGTGCTCCGCGCAGGCAAGGATCTGCTCGCGGAGAAACCGTTTGGCATCGACCGTCGCGCAGCGGAAACAATCCGTGACGAGGGCGAACGCATGAGACGCTTCGTTCGTTGCAGCTCGGAGTTCCCCTTTCTGCCAGGTCCGCAGCGAGTCGTCGAGGCTGCACGATCGGGGCGGCTGGGAAAGCTGCTCGAGATCCGCGCTGGCTTCCTCCACTCCAGCGATCTTGATCCGCAGAAGCCCATCAACTGGAAGCGGCAGGTGCAGAGCTGCGGCGAGATCGGCGTCATGGGCGACCTCGGACTTCACGTCGTCCACATCCCGTTCCGGCTCGGCTGGTATCCACAGTCGGTGTATGCGCAGCTGGTCAACATTGTCACTGAGCGGCCCGACGGAAAGGGCGGCATGGCGCCGTGCGACACCTGGGACAACGCCATCCTGCACACCTCCGTCGCCGTCGAAGACCGGCTGGTGCCGATGACGCTCGAAATGAAGCGCATGGCGCCGGGAGAGACCAACAGCTGGTTCATCGAAGTGGCCGGCATGGAAGGCGCGGTGCGCTACAGCACCAAAGAGCCCAAGACGCTGTGGAGCTTCCGTCGCGACGGGGAGCAGTGGTGGCAGAAAACCGATCTGGGGTTCCAGACGCCGTTCAAAACGATCACCGGCGGCATCTTCGAGCCTGGATTTCCCGACGTCATCCAGCAGATGCTCGCTGCCTTCGTCGCGGAGCGGGAAGGATTGCTCGGCGAGCGATTCGGTTGCGTTACTCCCGACGAGGCAGTTGCGAGCCACGCGCTGTTTGCCGCGGCGCTGGAATCACAACGGGAGCAGACGGTGGTTCGGCTTGGATGAATCGCGGGGAAGGAGTGGTGTAATCGCCGGTGGTAACTGGATCGTCGATCACGTCAGGATCATCGATGCTTACCCCGAGCAGGACGGACTCGCGCACATCCTCGGACAGTCCGTCAGTAACGGCGGCTCTCCGTACAATCTGCTGAAGGATCTTGCCCGACTCGAAGCGCCATTCCCCCTCGCCGGAGCCGGACTGACGGGAGCGGACGAGGAGGGACGCTTCATACTCGAGGATTGTCGCGCACACGGCATCGACGTGAGCCGGCTTCGGACAACGGCTGCTGCTGCAACAGCGTACACCGATGTCATGACGGTGAAGTCGACCGGGCGGAGGACCTTCTTCTATCAGGCTGGCGCCAACGGGCTCCTCGATCACGACGATTTGGCACCGAATGGCTCGAACGCCAGGATATTCCATCTCGGCTATCTGCTCCTGCTCGACCGGCTTGACGAGATCGGCCCCGACGGACAGACCGGGGCAGCGCGATTGCTCCGCACCGCGCAGTCGCTGGGATTCAGGACGTCCGCTGACGTGGTGAGCGAAGACAGCGGTCGTGTGCGTGCCGTAGTCGATCCCTGCCTCCCGGCGATCGACTATTTCTTTTTGAATGAGCGCGAGGCAGAACGGATCACGGGAACTTCCACCCGCCGCAACGAGTCCGTCGACTGGGATGGAGTATCGGACGCTGCGAAGGTATTGATCGAGCGAGGCGTGAACGAGGTCGTGTGCATCCACTGTCCGGAAGGCGCATTGGCCAGAACCATCTCGGGGCGTGAGCATCGCCAGGCGAGCGTCGATCTTCCGCCGGAGAATATCGCCGGTGCGGTCGGTGCCGGAGATGCGTTTGCGGCGGGCGTGCTCCTTGGGCTGCACGAGGGCTGGCAGCTGGAGCGATCGCTTCAGCTTGGCGTGTGCGCCGCCGCTTCCTCGCTCCTCCATCCCGCCAGTTCGACGGGCGTTCTGCCCTGGAAGGAGTGTCTGAAGCTCGGAGAAGTATTCGGGTTTCGAGAGTCGGGCGTCAGATAACGTCCCGCGCGGACGCTATTCCACAAAGAGGGCATGATGGCCATGCGGCCTCCACCCGTCGTCGCGACATTACTGGACGCGCACCTGCTGAACCATCCCGTGCTCGATGTGAGACCGCCCGTCCGGCGCAGTCGCCATGCAGAGGATCAGGTACTCGCCGCGGGATAGGGTGGTGGTGAAGAACACCTCCATGCCCGACCGGATCGCAGCGATGCCGCCTGCGCCACTCGCGAGGCTCGCCAAGGACGGGGGCGGCTCAGCGGCCTCGTCGGTGCGGCGCGCACGCTCCGGATTCATCGCCCTGACAACTGCCTCTGCGGTGATGCCGGGCGCGAGCTTCAGGAGGACCAAGTCGTGCGGCTCCACTCCGGCATTCACGACTCGAATCGTCTGCTCGCCGACCGTGAGTGGGCGTTCGAGGTTGAACGAAAAGTCCAGGAGGCGTATCGAGACGGTTGCGGTGGGAGCGGCATCCCGCCCTGGCGCATCCGGGCCTGCGGGGCGAACGACTAGCGACCTGACCTCTCCCTTTCCGAAGTGCGGACTCCCGCCGAGATCCTCGATGGGACAGATCAACACGTAGCTGCCGGGCGCCAGGTACTGCGTCACGGCGGACGAGTCACCGGGGGCTACGCCACCGGGGCCTCCGAACCGCGTCACCCACTTCGGACGCGGCCCAGACGTGCGAATGGCCTCGGCGTATGCGGCGACTAGCTCCGGCACGGTCCGTCCGGAGTCCAGCTGCACGAAGTGCGCGTAATGGATGTCGGCGCCGTGGTTGGTGAAGCGGAAGGTGGTCCAGCCGGCGTTGATGGTATCAGGCG
>JBPCLX010000206.1:0-8411 GCA_051002815.1 Gemmatimonadaceae bacterium | reverse complement strand
AGCTGAGGGAGACCTTCAACGCAGGCAGAAAGGTGGTACCCCACGGCGACCTGCGAGAATGGCATAACGGCAATCTGCACGCGTTAGTCGAGCCGAAGGAGACCGGATATCGGCTGCGCCTGGGCACGCGCAAGACGAGCGCCGTTCCAACTGTAACCGCGGGAATCGCGGCTCTGGCATACGGACTCGTAATGCTCATCGTTCTGCTGCTGAGCGGACAGGTCCCCGAGGCCTTCATCTCTCCCGCTCTTCTGCTGGCCCTCGGCGGAACGGCAGTGGGATACGGGGTTCTCCAGCAGCCGGCCTGGGCGCGCGAACGGGAGGAGCAGATGGAGCGCATCGTCGCTCGTGCACGAACGCTGATCGAGCCTGGCGTGGGACGCCCGAACGAGCCTAACGCTTAGGCGGACTGGCCTCCTCGATCGAGCACCAACGCTCATGCCGCCGCGCGTCGACCGGCGCGCCGTCTCCGCACCCGGTACAGCGCGTAGACGCAGCCGCCGGCGAGGGTGCGACACTCGGCCAGCTCGAGCGCTATGCGACCCGCGTCGCCGAAGAACGGAACTCCGGAGCCGAGCAGCACGGGGTGAATGTCGAGACCAACTTCGTCGATGACGCCGGCCTCGAAGAGCGAGCGCGCCAGTTCACCGCCGCCTAGCACGCAGATTTCCTTGCCCGGCCGACGCTTGAGCTGGCGGACGAACGCTCCCGCGTCCGTCCTGACGAGTGTCGCACCGGCGTCCGCGGGCAGCTCCGTCAGCGTGCCGGAGAACACGTAACTCTCGACGCCGGCCATGGCACCCCCGCCGCCGCCTCCGGATGCGGCCGCCACCTCCCACGTCTTTCGCCCGATGAGCACCGCGTCCGTCTTCGACCAGGTCTCGGCCAGCAGCCGGGTGACATCGTCGCTCCAATGGAGCCAGTCCATCGCCCCGCCGGGTCCCGCGATGAACCCGTCGAGGCTGCAGGCGGCGCCGTAGGTGACCTTGCGCATACGATCCTCCATTTCTAAATAGAGATTCAGTTACGATACTAAATTACGATTTAGAAACGTCAAGGGGAGGTTCGCCGATGGCGCGGCCCCGAAAGGTCTCCGACGAGCAGGTGTTCGCCGCCACGCAGCGCGTCATGGCGCGGGTCGGCCCATCCGAGTTGACTCTGGGACTCATCGGCGAGGAGGCCGGGGTGACCGCGGGCGCGCTGGTGCAGCGCTTCGGCTCCAAACGCAACCTGATGGTGCGCATGGCGGGGTTGCTCGCTGGCGGCATCGGCGAGCTGTTCGCCGAGCTCCGCTCGGCGCACCGCTCCCCGCTCGCGGTCATCCGCGCCTACGCTTCATGCATGGCGAGCATGGCATCGACGCCTGAGGCGCTCGCCCGAAACCTCGCCTACCTCCAGGTTGATCTGACGGACCCGGACCTGCGCGCGCACCTGCTCGATACCGCGCGCGAGACGCGCGGCGAGCTGCTCGCGCTGGTGGCCGCGGCCAAGAAGCGGGGGGAGCTTGCGGCCGGTACGCCGGCGGCACCGCTCGTAAGGAACATCGAGGCGCTGGTGAGCGGTGCGCTGCTCACCTGGGCCTTCTACCGGGAGGGAGATGCCGCGCCGTGGCTGAGATCCCACGTGGACGCATTACTGGAGCCGCACCGCGTCAGGACGAAGCGGGCTATTCGTGCCGAATCGCCTCGAGCGGATCGATAGACGCGGCACGACGTTTCCTGCCTAACGTAATCGACACGTCCATATCAGGACGACGGCCCACGGCGTTCCTCGCCGCTGGGCGCCTGGCGTGACGACCGTCAGCGAGACACTCAGGACGACCGCTTGCTGCTGAACATACGCCGCACCGATGCTACCTCCGGCAGGGACTCGGGCTGGAGGACGACCCGGTCGCCAGTCAGAGACCATGCTGGCCGGTGGCATCCGCAAGCGCGTCGCTGCATACCTTGCGGCTCGTCCGACCACGCGTCAGGTTAGCCGCTCGCTCAAGCCGCTCCGGGACGACTTTGCATGCGCTACCATGATTTCGACCTATCAATCGAAAAGGGCGCCGACGGCACGATCGCGCTCCGCTCATGGTGCGACGCCCACGGCGAATATCGCGACGCCGGAACCCTCGACGCGGCCGCTCTAGAGAGCGACCAGAAACTTCTCGCCGTCGATGAGGTCTCCCGCACGACGCTCGTAGGCGTCGGCAGCCGTCTCTATTCCTCCACTTTCGGCTGCGAGCGGCGCAACATCGAGTGGCATTTCGGCCAGTGCTGGGGAGCGGTCGGGGGCAGCGCAAACGGTGTCCGACTCCGCCTACGAGTTGAATCGCCGGAGCTCGCGGTCATTCCCTGGGAGTACATCTACTCCGAGCGGCTTCGCTCCTTCCTCGGCGTATCGGAGCGCACTCCGATCGTCCGCTATCTGGAGTTGCCGCAGGCGATCCCCTCGCTGGAAGCAGCGCTTCCCGTAAGAGTCCTGATTGCGATTCCCGATCAGCCGGAGCTCGACACCGCAACGGAGAAGAAGGAGATCCTCGCCGCCCTCGAACCGCTGAAGGAGGTGGTTCAGGCGACGGTGCTCGAGGGGAATGTCTCGCGAAAGCGCATTGCCGACGCGCTTGCTGCCGAGGAATATCACGTTTTCCACTTCATCGGGCATGGCGACTTCGCCGATGATCGCTCGGTGCTCGTGATGAGCGACGTGCTCGGCGCGGAGGAGTTGCTGGATCAGCACAGGATGGCGGGGTTGTTCCGTAATCACCCGTCAATGAAGCTCGTAGTGCTCAACTCCTGCCGCGGCGGGCAGCTTTCTGCGTCGAAGCCGTTCGTTGGCATGGCCGCGGAGCTGGTGCGGCTTGGGATCCCGGCCGTGATCGCGATGCAGTACGAGATCGTTGACGACGAGGCGATCTGTTTCGCCGGCACGCTCTACCGGCATCTTTTCACCGGTCGCGACGTTGGACGAATCGAGATTGCCATCTCGCATGCACGCAACGCACTCGCGGAAGAGTTCCCGGATACACGCGCGGTCGATCTTCCCGTTCTGTTCATGCGCGCGCGCGAAGGGGTGTTGTTCAACATCGAAACGGGGAGCGCGCTTCGCGACCTGCCGCTGTCGGCGCGCTCGGCGGAGCGCATGAAGGCGGTGATCCGAACGCACGAGAACAACCTCGAGCTACTGCGAACGCAGGAGCATCCGATCGTTTCGGCGGGAGAGCGGGGCGACAGCGACGACACCACGGAAGGATCCAGGCCGCCTGACGCGGTTTCGCTCCAACGCACCGAGCAAAACGCGTTGGACCGAGCGAAGCGCCTGCTGCGACTGAGGAATTTTTCGATCATCATTGCTGTGGCGGTCGCCATCGCCGTAGGGCTTGCGGCGTCGTTCTTCGGCTTTCAGGCGGTACATCCGCTCGTCCGCCCGGAGAGCTATTTCATCGCGTTCAGCGATCTGTTCCATCACCACGAAGAGGAGGCGTCGGTGATGCTGGTGGCCATCGACAGCGCCACTACATCGGCGTTGGGTGGCAGTCACGATGCCACTTGGCGGGGCCGGCATGCGACGGTTCTCGACCGGCTCGTCGGCGCTGGCGCGCCGGTGGTCGCGTTCAACATGTCTTTCGACGCGACGTCGGCGGCAACGCGTCAGGGGACGGATTCGCTCGCCACGGCGTTTCAACTCGCCAACGCAAAGGGTGCGACGGTGCTGGCGGCTGTGGGCGGGTTCAGGGACGGCGCGTTGAAAGCCGATCCTGCCCTGCTGCCTTACGCACGGTGGGGGCCGAACTGTGCCGACACCGCCGAGGTGACGGCACCGATCATGACGCTGGCGAGCGGGAGCACGAGCCCGGCTCGCCCACCACGTATGCAATCGCTGCCGCTTGCCGCGGTGGCAGCCCTTCGTGCGTCGGTGCGGTCGACAGAGCCGTCGCCTGACGGCGACAGTGCGGCGAGCGCGGAGGCGGTGCGGCTCATGCGAGCGGTGACGCTGGACTCGGTAATTGCCGGCGTCGCCGACCCGTCGTGCGCCTTTGCACAGGGAGACACGCTTTTCCGGATGGCGCTCGACTATGCTCCTCGCCACGAGCACCAGGAATCCGGCCACCGTCTCTCGTATCTCGATGTGCTGCGCGGTGCACCGTTAGGCGATCTGACCGCAAAGCTCGTGCTGGTGGGCTCCGCGAACATCGCAACGTTTCCGATAGTTCGCGGCTGGAAGCGCGAGGATCGCTCCGCACTCGAAGTCGAAGCCGACGCGATGAACACGCTGCTCCGCGAGATCAGGATCGCCCCGCTTGGGCGAGGAGCTCAATTCCTCGTCATCCTCGGCATGGCCGCCTTCGGCGCGCTCGCCGCATACCTCGGAGTGCGCTTCGGCCGAACGGGGCAGGGAGCTGCGCTCGCGGCTGGTATCATTCTCTATTTCCTTGCCGGAGCGGTACTCTACGCGCATGAGCACGCGCTCCTCAACACCTTGTTCGATCTGTCGGCGCTCGCCCTAACCTTCTTCGCGGTGACTCTCGCCCGCAGGACGTGGTTCCCATGAGCACGACCGGTTCGCTGCGCACCGGCATTCTGGCCGCGTGTGTGATTGTATCGCTGGCAGGATGCAGGTCGGCTACGCCGGAGTTCGCGCGGCTGGAAAGCGCGGTAGTGCGCGACCAATACGCCGGGTCACCGCAGGCCGCAAACGTCCGCGTTGTTCGCGGCGAAAGCGTGATTGCGCCATCGATCTCGATGCGCTTGCAGAAGGGCGACTCGATTATCACATCGCCGACCTCTCGGGTGGTGGTCACGTTCGCCGCCGGATACGAGGTAACGCTCGACACGAGCACCGCCATCTACATCGAGAACCCCTCGATCTTTCTGCGCATCGGGAAAGCGTTCATCCGAAAGCTGCGCGGCGCTCCCGATACGCTCACCACCCGCACTCCGCAGGCGGTACTGCACGATGCTGGGACGGAGTTCCTCGTGTCGGTGACGACGAGTGAGACATCGGTGCAGGTGATCGAGGGAGCCGTCGAGGCCGAGTCCCACGACGGGAGTTACCCGCCCATTCGCTACCATGCCCTCGAGCAGGGGGTGATCGGTTCGCGAGGTCCGCAGAGGATGCCTGACCTCACCCGGGAGGAGCTGACCGCACAGCTCGAGTGGGTGCGACAGGTCCAGCGCATTACGAGGATCCTGGTACCGCAGCTCGACTCGATGACCGAGGCACAGGCGCGCGCAACGCTGGAGCGGGCTGGGCTCCGCGTGCTGTTCGTGACGCGGCGCGAGGCTGCGGGCTACGCGCCGGGAGTCGTCGTCGCCCATACACCGAGTGCCGGAGACAGCGTCGCTCCGGGCACATTCATCAATCTCGTGCTGGCGAGGGAGCCGCAGCCGGCGCGAGTAGACTGTACGGTTCCCGCGATCGTCGATAAGACGGAAGCCGAAGCCAGGCGACTCCTAGAAGCCGCGCAGCTCACGGGTCGCGCGACCGAGCGTATCGGCGAAATCGATGTGGTGACCTCGCAGGCGGAAGAGGCAGGTTCCAAGGTCCCCTGCGGATCGGTGGTGCGTTACACGTGGGGCCGCATCGGTTGAACAGACGAAGTTCCACCTAACTCCATGTGCCTCACGCCGGCAGATCGAGTGAACCTTCGCTCGAGGTAGCCGGCCTGCGTGGCCTCACACGTCGTCAGCCGACGGGCCGTAGAGGCCAGGCACCGGTACGTTCAAAAGGCGCAGGTACACCGTCAGCTGCGCCCGATGGTGCACCGGATGACTGACCCCGTGCTGGCGGAGCAGAAGGGATCGCGGAGCGTCGAGAAACACCATGTCGCCCATCTTGAGCCGCCACTTCTGAGCGAGCTGCTCGGCATCGAGTGAGGCGACGACCTGTCGCATCGTCTCAGCCCGCCCGTCGAACAGCGCGAGCAGCTCCTCCTTGTTGGCGATGCGTGAAGTCGGAAACGGATTGGCGGCCATGTCCAACTCGTCGGTGCTCGCGATCACCTCGGCGAAGCGCGGCAGCTCGGCTAGATGCGTTGCCAGGCGTCCCAGCGAGAACGATTTGTCGTGCGGCTTCCAATCCCAATGTTCGAACGGAACGCGTTCCAGCACGCGCCGTGTGGCAGCGAGCTCCTGATCCAGATCGGCGTACAATTCCAGCGCGGTGGCAGGCATCGGCAGTGGCTAAGGAAGGAGGGACAGGAAGTTCAGCGCGTGGACATCGCCAGGGCCTTGATCGCCGCCGACATCGCCTTCACGCGCTCCGGATCCTTCGCCCCTGCAACATCGTTGTCCACCTGCCTGGCGAGCACATTGAGCGCGTCCCGTCGAGTCCGGTCGGTCTGCTCCTCCGCGTCATCGAGCGCACTCGCGATCGCCGACGTCCGCTCCGCGGAGAGCCCGTTCCCGCGTACCAGTTGGTCGAGATAGGAACGGATCACTGGAAATGCCGCCGGCCACTCGATCTTCGGCTGCGTCTGCGGATTGTACTCGCGGAAGCGCACGAGCTTCGCCGCCTCGATCTCATTCCTCGAAAGCTGGTCGCTAGGCTCCAGCTCCAGTATGTCGAAGCCGCGGTCGAGCTCCGAGGAGTAGATGTGGCCGTTCCACCAGTACGCGCCCCACGAGCCGCCGATCGTACCGCGAGAGGCGCGACGCTCCTGCGGCGGGGCCGGCACGTCGACATCCCGCGGCGGGTCGATCGAGCCGCGATCGAAGTATGCGAGCTCCCGCGGATTGTCAGGGTCGGTGAACTCCATGACGCTCACCCCACCCTGATACCACCCCTGCACCATGATGTCGCGTCCCGGCACCGGGATCAGCCCCCCGTTATGCGACACGCAGTTCTCCTCGGCCGTCTGCGCCGCCGGGATCTTGAAGTAGGCGTGCTGCGTGTACTTCCGCTCGCGATCGATCGTCAGGATCGTGTTCCCGCCCATCTCCATCATCGAGCTGGCCTGACACATCGGCGACGTGCCCCCGCCCCATTCATCGGTGAAGACGACCTTCTTGCCGTCGTTGCTGAAGACGGCCGTGTGCCAGAGCGAGAAGTTGGTATCGGCCCTGGCATCGAGCCGGACCGGCTTCTCGGGGTTCGAGATGTCCACCAGCAGCCCGTAGCTTCCGCACGCGCCGGCCAGCAGTCCCATTGCTGGATAGGCGGTCACGTCATGGCAGTTCCTCGGGCCGGTGGGCGGTGGCGAAGGAGCGGTCGAGTCGTTAGGAGCCCGGTTGCGGACGCTTCCGCGAGCGGGCCGACTGGACGCGCGTGGCGCCGCCCCGAGATCGGTGAAGATCCTCGCGCCCCCCACTACCTCGGCGTTTTCCGGTTGGTTCAGCGGCACTTTGATGATGTCCAGCCGGTAGAGGGAGTTCGACTCGTCCGCCGGGTCCGTCCCCTCCTTGCACCCCGGTAGCTCCGTCTCGGGGCGCGCTCCCTGGCTGCCTGACACGTAGATGTAAATGACGTTCTCGTCTCTTGGGTGCGGGACGATCGTGTGCGTGTGCGATCCCTTGCAGGTCTGCACGTTCTTGACGAGGCGCGGCTTGGCCGGGTCGGACACGTCGTAGATGCGCACCCCCGCCATGTGATCCCTGGGGTCCTGCACGCCGCCCTTCGCGCAGTCGTTGCGGTTGCCGCCACCTTCGGCGGAGAGGAAGAGCAGGTTGCCATAGATGGACGGGTCTCCCTGCGAAGTTATGCACGAGACGGCGGAGACGATCCGCGGCTTGGCGGGATCGCTCACGTCCCAGATCGTGAACCCGGCAAAGTTGCCCTGGTAGACGTACTTGTCGCCGAAGGCGAGGTCGGAGTTGATGAACGCGAGGCCGCGCGCCGTGTCATGCACCGCCGCCTTCGGCGTGGCCGAGACGAGCCGCATGTTCAGGATGGCGATGCCGGCGTCGTGGCGGCCGGGCGCGAGCGTGGTGCGCGGATCCTTGTTGCTAGGATACGTCTGCGCGGCGACGACCGGCGGAACGAGGAGCGACGCGGCGAGCGCGAGCACGCTGACGGAGAAATGCATCGGGAAGTGCTCCGGGGTGGCGGACGAGTGTGGCTTACTTGTCGGACAGCTGGTACAGCATCTGGCGCATAGCGCCTATCTCGGCGGTCTGTACTATGATCACATCGTTGGCGAAGACGTTGACGTCGACCTCCTGACCGGCGCGGGGTGTGCCAAACAGTTCCTGGACCATCTGCAACGCGCCCTCGTGGTGCTGGATCATGAGTGTCAAAAAGGCGCGTTCGAACTCGACGCCAGTGGCCGCGTCGAGAGTGTCGAGCTGCTCCGCGGTCAGCATCCCCGTCATCGTCATCGTGCGCCAGGACGACGTGTCCGGGGCGAATTGTCCGTTGGAGCGGAGCCACTCCTGCATGATCCGGATCTCCGCCACCTGCGACTGGTCGATCTTTTCCGCGAGCCTGAG
>JBPCLX010000205.1:0-6069 GCA_051002815.1 Gemmatimonadaceae bacterium | reverse complement strand
GAGTTCTTAAGGGATCTCAGAGAGCGGTCCTCGAGGATGTGCCACGTGAATTAGGCGGCTGCTCAATTTCAACGAGGATAGCAGTAAGGACGCTGCGTCATATTCTCTGCGACCTCCGCGTAACCTCCGCGACCTCCGCGTTAGAATGCGGGACGTTCTGTCGCAACGATGCCTGTCGCGAGATTCCCAGCGCGGCAACTACCCACGGTAATCCAGGAAGCCCAGCAATTTAACGCAGAGGGTCGCGGAGGAGTCGCCGCGGACGCAGAGAATTTCAACATGGGGTAGGGTTGATCAGCAGCCCTGCACACGCGCAAGCCCAACGTTAACAAGGAAGGAGTTAGGCCTACGGCGTATTCCTCCGCGACCTCCGCGTAACCTCCGCGTGCTCCGCGTAAAAAAATGCGGGACTCTGTGCCGAAACGATGTCTTTCGTGAACCAGCGGCTCAACAAACCACTCACTCTCTTGCCGGAAGACCCCAGAAGGTGGGAAATGGGAAAGCTGGCAAGGAATCCCGAGTGGAATTTGACTCGGAGTTCGTTTCCATTTCTCCACTTCCCTTTCCCATTCTCAACTACCCTCGCGCCTCACGAACCAGCCGCAACAGGAACTTGTTATAGGCTTCCGTGTTGACGTGGATATCGTGGCGCGCCGAATCGATGTGGCGAATTCCGCCCGTGAGATCGGGTGGAGCAGTTCGTATGCGTTCCGCAAGGCGGTCGCGCGCCGAGGCGTTTCGCGCCAATGCGGCGAACAGCTCCGCCTGCTTGCAGAACAGCGGATAGGCACCACCGTCGGAATCGAAGTGGCCGGCGACGAACAGCGTCGGATGTCCGGGCACTAACGCGTGCGCCCACAGTCCGGGCGATGTGCCGGACCTGCCTAACGTCTCAGCAAGAAACGGAATCTCGCGGCGATAACCTGTCGCGTAGACGATCAGGTCCACTTCCTCGGTAGATCCGTCCACGAACCGGACCTGGTGCCCCTCCAGCGCGGCGACATCTACCTTCGCAGTGATGTTGCCATGAGCCAGATGGTGCAGTAGCTGCGAGTTCACGATCGGATGCGACTCGAGCGGTTTGTGGTCCGGCGCTTTCAACCCGTACCTCGTCAGGTCTCCGACCACCAGGCGAAGCAGCAGCGACAGGATCGGCTGCGCGATCCGGGCGTGCGGCTGAGGTCCGCTGCGAAAGAATACGTCGGTCGGTCTGCCGAAGAGGTGCTTCGGCAGAACGTGGTATCCGCGGCGCAGGCTGATGAACGCCCGTTCAGCATGCGTTGCCGCATCGGATGCAATGTCGCAGCCGGAGTTGCCGCCCCCTACGATGAGGACCCGCTTGCCGGAGAACTCGCTCGGCAGCCGATAAGTCAGCGAGTGATAGGCTTCTCCGGTGAAGTCGCCGGGGTACGTCGTATCATTGGGCAGCCAGTCGTGCCCCACCGCCGAGACGATGCCTGCATAACGCCGAACCTCGCCCGTCGCCAGCACTACCTGCCAGCCGCCCCCTTCGTCAGGCGCGGCGCGCGTGACGTGGGTCTCGGTCTCGACGTGCTCGCCCAACCCGTATGCCTCGGCGAACCCGCGTACGTAGGCCAGAATCTCGCGCCATGACGGATAGTCGGGGTAGTGCGCCGGCATCGGATATCCGTCGAACGCCGAGAGCGTGCGAGAGGAAATGAAATGCGCGGTGTCGTACATCGGCGTGCGGGGATTGGAGAAATCCCAGATCCCACCAATGCCGTCATGCCGCTCCAGCACGTCGAATTGGACACCAGCGTGCTTGAACGCGCGAGCGACCGCCAGACCCGACGGTCCGGCGCCGATAATGGCGAACCGATTTCGCCGGTCGCCGGTGTCGCTCACCTGTTAGAACGCCTTGCCGAGCGCCGCCTCGATGTCCTGGTCACCGCCCGAGCCGGTGTAGACGATCGTACCCTTGGAGTCGATCACCAGAATGGTAGACGTCGCCAGCACATCGTACGCCCCGGTGGCGTTTCCCTTCGTGTCGAAGACGAAAGTCATCGGTATCTCGTGCCGCTCGGCGTAAGCCTTCACTCGCGCCGGAGACTGGTTGATCGACACGGCGACCGCGACGAACCGTACCCTGTCGCCGTACTTGCGGGCCGCGGCGGCCAGTTTCGGCTCGAGCGCCTTGCACTGTGGGCACCACGTGGCCCAGAACTCGAGCAATACCGGCTTTTCGCCGATGAACGAGGAGAGATCGATCGCCGCACCGTCCAGCGTCGAAACGACCGCGGCCGGCGCCTTGGTACCGACATCGAGCTGAGCGTGAACGGTCTCCGGTGAGCCTGGCAAGAGTGCCACCAGGAACGTCGTCGCCGCCAGCTGCATCCACCGTCGCAGATTCAGAACCATACCTGCCCCATCTTGATGAAATAGTACTCCGCCATACCGAGCATCACGACACCGAACGCGCGCTTCACCCACTTCATCCACACCCCGCTGCGCGGGAGCGAAGTTACTGCTCCCGCGGAAAGGCCGATGATTATGAGAAGCGTCGTCATGCCGATCGAGAACACGAACAAATAGAGAAAACCTAACGCGGCACTCTGAGTGGCCGAGACCCATGCCAGAACGCCGATCATCACCGGTGCGGAGCATGGCGCGGCGACCAGCCCGGACGCAGCGCCCATCGCGAACGTTCCCGCCACCCGGCCCCCCGATCCCGCGGTGGCTGCCCGCTGCGTCCACGATGCGGGGAGGCGAACCGGGATCACATCGAACATCGCCAACGCGGCGATCATCAGCAGGTTCGCCATCGTGAAGTAAGCCCACGGATTGGAGCTGATCGATCCGAACAGCGTGCCGGTGAGGCCGGCGATCAACCCCAGCGTTGCATACACCGCAGCCAGCCCAATGGCGTAACTCAGCGACAACGCCGCCACCATCCGCTTCGGCCGGCGCTCCCCTCCTATCGTCTGCCCTCCCACTATCGCCGCCGTGATCGGGATCATCGGATAGATGCACGGCGTGAGACTCGTCAGCACCCCGCCCAGAAAAACGAGCGGCAGGGCGACGAGAGGCTGGTCGAGCGCGATCGTGTCGAGCGAGGGGATGAGCATCGTTGCGATGAACCCCGCGGCGAGCAGGGCGGTTCCCCTCAATCTAACGGCATGCCTGAGGAGAGACGTTGGGCTTCGAACTCACCAGCGAGTCACCGCCTGAATGCGTGCTCCACGCTCAGGTACACGAATACCGCTCTGTCGCCGCGGCTCGGTCCCAGGCCGATCGGTACGGCGATACCCGGGACGATCTGCATGCCTGACGACATATTGATCGCGCCGCGCACACCGGGAGAGAAGAAAAAGTTCTCGGCACGCGCCACCCCGCCATTCGACAACGGTGTCTCCTCGGCTGCCCACGCCAGCTCCAGCAGAACGTTCAGCTGCGGGTGCGCAAGCCAGACCAGGCTCTGCCCGATGAAGGTCTCGAAGATCGCGTTTTCACTTCCGTCGGGCGCCTTCGCGGTGGGAGTGAGCGTGAGGCCGCCGTTGGTATGCCCGAAGAACCGTTCACTCAGGATGTAGCTTACCGGCAGCGCAACCTCGACGCCCGTACCGCCCTTCCCAAATCCATCTTCACTGCGGCCGGTCGGGAGCACCGCGGAGAGCCGCGGTGAGATGGCCAGTTGCGGGTGTATCTCGCGCAGCTGCCGGCGGTAGTGCAGCGCAATATCCCCGATTCCACCGGAGCCATTGGTGCGCGTGTACGGGAGCGTGAAGCTCAGCTGGTTCCGCTGGGAGCCGACCGGCCATTCCTGCGTGAACGATGCGGACCAAGCGTCGAGGTCCTCGTTACGGGCGAATGTGGTTATGTGCTGAACGACTCCGTACTCCTGATTGTACGCCTCCTCGATCAGGAACGAGTTGTCCATGATCGGCTTGGCGTCGGTACTTTGCGCCACCGAAGGTGCTGGAGCGACGGTAGCCAGGCAGATGACGACGGCAGCATGCCGTGCACGTACTCGAAATGGAATAGCCATGAATAAGTCGGTCGATGGGTCGGCGTCAGGCGGCGACGAACAGGCCGGTAACATACATTATTGCCATGCCGGCGATCAGTCCCACGGCATTGAGGGGTCGCGTAAGGCCCCCTTCCGGCCGCCGGGCGAACAGCTTCCACAACTCCCACAGAACCTGCGCGATGGCTCCGGCACCGATGGCGAAGAACAGCGTCGTCAGAACCGGTGAGTAGCTGAAGCCGCCGATCCACGTCCCCGCAATGGTCGGTACGCCTGCCACCGCGCCGAGGAGAACCAGATGCCGCAGCCGCGGCGCGGTCGCCGCCAACGGCGCCACGATGCCAAGTCCTTCCGTCGTGTTATGAAGGAGAAACCCGATCACGAGGAAAGTGCCGAGCGCGATCTCGCCGGTCGAATACGCTGTGCCGATTACCAGCCCTTCGCCGAGGTTGTGAAGTCCAATGCCGACGGCAATGAGCGTTGCCACGTACAAAGGTGTGCGGGCGGTGGTCCCGCTCGCCCGCCAGCGCCCTAGTGCGGCCAGGAGAAGCGGAGTTCCAAGCATCCCCATCAGTACCAACGCGCCTCCCTGAAAGGCGCTCGGCACGAGTGCGGCGGTCTCGGTCGATTCCACCAGCGCATCGACGCCAAGAAAGAGCAGCAGCCCCATCGTCAGGCTCAGGAAAAAATCGAGCCAGCGTTGGCCGATCCCGCGCAGGAACGGCAGCCAGAGCAAGCCGAGAAAGACGGGAATTACGCCGACGTAGATGCCGAGCAGCGCGAACGTCCACAGGTAACGCGGTCCTACCGTGGGCGATTGCGTCGCCACCGCGACATCGTGACCGAAGGTGAGCCCCGTGCTTGTGACCAGCGAGATGTGGTGCGGTTCGCCTTCGACCCAGGGGTACGGGATGCGGATGACCCGCCGCTCGAGCCGCTCGATCGTACGGTTACCTAACACTTCATGCGACCATATCGCATCGTCGACGACCACCTGAGCCACCGTAACCGCTTCGGGTCCCCCGTTCACCACGGAAACGCGCAGTTCTCCGGGTCCGGGAATCATCACCCGCTCGATCGTGAGCTCTTCGACGGGCGGAAACGCCGTTTGGAAGATCCCAGCCGGGCCCATGCGCAGAACGATGGCGACGAGTAGCGCCACCAGTACCAACGGCGCCAATCCCTTGATCCATATTCCCGACCCGCGGAAGCGGCCGCGCCCGGGAGCGCCTACAGCGCCGCTGCTGGGCGCATCGACCGGCGCGAGATGAGGCGCCGAGGCCGGCGACATCTCGACGGGGACGAGCTCGTCAGGCGGATCGAGTTGCATTGTCCGTTCACGCATTGAGCGGCTCCCGTACCTGGAAGATCGCGCTCCAGCCCAACTCGGCGAATTCGCTTTGGTGCGCGTGGAACATGAACGGGCCCGCATGCTTGTACGTGAACTCGAGCACCGCGCGCTCGCCCTGGCACAGCATGACGTTGTCGGTGAACTCGAACCGCTCGAGGTCGGTCCCTGTGCGATACAGGCGATAGAAATTGCCGTGCAGGTGAAACGAGTTGATGAGATCGAACTCGGTGATGTTCACGAGATAGATGCGCACCAGCTCGTTCTTCTCGATCGAAATCGGATGCTTCTGGTAGTGAAATGCGACGGTGTTCAGCGCGTAGATCTCGTTCTCACCATCGAAGTTGGTGTCGAAGCCATTCATCATCATCACCATCTCGCGCGCCGGAGGACGACCGGCCTTCGGATCGATGATGAACGTGCCGTACAATCCCTTGTGCAGGTGACGCTTGAGCGGAACGGTGTGGCAATGGTACAGGTGGAGTCCGAATGGCTCGGCGTCGAACTCATAGACGAACGACTGCCCGGGTCCGATCATCTCGAACGCGCCATCCATGTTCGCCGCATGGATGCCGTGGAAATGGATGCTGTGCGCGTGAGAGCCGCGATTGGTGAAATTCACCCGTACGCGATCGCCCTCCGTACAGCGTATGGTGGGTCCGGGAACCTGTCCGTTATACGTCCACGCCGGGTAAAACACCCCGGGCGCAACCTCGATCTCGCGGTCCACCGCTTC
>JBPCLX010000204.1:0-11138 GCA_051002815.1 Gemmatimonadaceae bacterium | reverse complement strand
ATGCGCACGACCCCCCGGCCCGTCGGGCCGTGGTGATGGTGCACATGGCGATGGAGGCGCGTTATCACGAACATGGGCCGGAAGCTAGCGCGCACCCTTGACCGGGTCAATTGGGGTCAGTCGATGGCGCCCGTATGAACATCGCGCGAACCGTGGGCTACTCCTGTTCCAACTCCGGCACCAAAGAGCAGCGCCGTACCGGCCCCAATGAGCGGAAGCACGGCTACGAGCGGCACGGCCATGAGGGCTGCGGCGGTGCCCGCGAGCCACGGTGCTCTGCGGCGGTGCGCGGCTTCGACGAAGCGCAGGCGTTCGCGTACGAAACGGCGGCTGCGTGCGTATCCGAATCCAGTGGCGGCAACGGCGGCCGCTGCGGTCAAGATCTCTATCATGGCGATTCTCCTCTTGCTTGACCCGTACGCGTGGGGGCGCGCCAGGGTTTCGCCGCTCCCCGCCTGGCGGCGATGTTTCGGTATGCCGGTCCTGATTCCTCAACCTTCGCTGCTCCTCGAACCTTGAACACGTTTCGCCCCGCCTGGTGGCTACCCGGCCCGCATCTGCCCACGCTCTGGGGCAAGCTGGCCCGCCGCCGCCCGCGCCTGCAAACGACAGCCGAGCGCTGGCTCACGCCTGACGCGGACTGGGTGGCGGTCCACCGCGTGGCGGCACCGCCCGGCGCGCCGCGCGTGCTGATCCTGCACGGACTGGAAGGGTCGGCGCAATCTCATTACGCGATGGGTTTGCTGGCAGAATCGCACCGCCGCGGCTGGGAAGCCGCCGTGCTCCAATTCCGCTCGTGCGGCGGTGCGCTCAACGAGCAGCCGCGCTTCTACCATTCCGGAGAAACGACCGATCTGGCGTTTGTCGTCAGGCGCATGGCGGGCGAGGCGCCCGGCGTGCCGCTAGGACTCGTCGGAGTATCGCTGGGTGGCAACGTAATGTTAAAGTGGCTCGGAGAAGCGGCGGCGGAGATGCCGCCGGAAGTGTATGCCGCCGCGGCGGTGTCGGTGCCGTTCGATCTCGGGCGGGGGGCGCGGCATATCGACCGCGGCTTCTCGAGGGTGTATCAGGCGCACTTCCTGAGGTCCCTCAGGCGAAAGGCGCTGCGGAAGCTCGAGCGGTTTCCCGGGCTGTTTGACCGCGCTGCACTGGATTCCGCGCGCACGTTGGCCGATTTCGACCATGCGGTCACCGCTCCGGTACACGGATTTGCCAGCGCCGATGACTACTATGGACGGTGCAGCGCGCTGCGCTTTCTGCACGCGATCCGGCGTCCGACGCTCCTGCTCAGCGCGGTGGACGATCCGTTCCTTCCCCCTGCCGTGCTCGATGAGGTACGGGAATTAGCGACGGCCAATCCGGCGCTCTCTCTGGAGTTTCACGAGCAAGGTGGGCACGCCGGCTTCGTCGGCGGCCCGGTGCCCTGGCGAGCGGTCTACTACGCCGAGCGGCGGGCACTCGATTTTCTGGAAGCTCAGCTGCGCGAAGACAGGCCGTCAGCCGGCAGCGTCGTGGCCGCCGGCGGCGGATTCAGGCATCTGCATAACGATTTGTGAGGCCGTGACGAGGGCGCGTACCGTATAGCCGGCGGCTTCTATCGCCTCACGCCCGCCTTCCTCCCGGTCCACCAGCGCCAGCACGCCGGCCACCGAACCGCCCGCCTCGCCGACCGCGCGCGCGGCCCTGATCGCCGATCCGCCGGTCGTTATCACATCCTCGATGATGATCACCCGGTCGCCGGCTTCGAAAGGTCCCTCGATGAGGCGCCCGGTGCCGTGCACCTTTGCTTCCTTGCGCACCGTGAAAGCGCGGACCGGCGCCGGGGTGGAAGCGCTTGCGTAACTGATCGCGTAGGAGATCGGATCGGCGCCGAGGGTCAAGCCACCGACGGCGTCGGGACTCCGACCCGCCTCACGAATGGCGGCCAGGCCGGCGGGCCCGATGAGTGCCAGCCCCTCGGGACTCATTGTCGTGAGGCGCGCGTCGATATAGAGTGTGGACGTGCGCCCCGACGAAAGCGTGAATTGCCCGCGCCGCGCGGACCGCCGCGCCAGGAGAGATACCAAGCGCTCCAGATCATTCATGGCCAAAGGCTACGAGTGGCTGATGGTCGAGTCAATCGCCAATAGCGGATGATGCTTCGCCGATTCATACGCCGCTCACGGCTGCGGGCGTCGGCACTCGCCAACACCGCGGCGTTTCTGCTGGCCGCTCTCGGCGTTCTGGCGATCGATCAAATGCTGGTCGCCACGCGCCGCACCGACGCCGAGCGCGCCGCGGGAGAGGCTGCCGTATACGTACGCGGCTTTCTTGCGGTGCACGAGCAGGCGCTGCAGGTCATGCGCACGCTCTACCTCGGCGGACGGCGCGAGGTTCGTAGCGAGGACTTCACGGCGGTGATCCAGATTCTTGAGGATCACGTTCCCGCTTTCAGCCGGCTTTGGCTCACCGATTCGAGCGGAGTCATTCGTCACGAGTGGGGGTTCAACGGCGATGCCGGTCCGGGACTGCTCGGAGTCGATCTGGACACCCTGCGCACGCTGGAGCTCCGCGCCATCGCACAGCTGGCGAGACGCTACGACCAGCCGCAAAGCTCCAACACCGGAGTGCTGTTCACCGGCGCGCGAGGGTTTGCGATCCTTCAGCCGATTCGCCTGAACGACGATTTCGTGGCCTTTGCCGGCGGAACCATTAATGGAGTAGCGGTGCTCTCGGCGCTCGACAGCCTGTACCCCGACATTCCGTTCCGGCGGATCATACTGGCGGCTAACGACACGGTGGCCGCGGACGCGCCGCCCCGGACCCGGATGACGAGGCGCCGTGCGGCCGTCGCCGAGCTGACCGCGCCTGGCGGCAGTCCCTGGCAGGTGATGATGATGTACGATTCGGGGTATCCGGGCCGGCCTGCGCTGTGGACCGTCGCCCTTCTTCTGCTGGGCACGCTGACCGTCGCGTTTCTGCATGCTCGTCGTCAGGCGATGCGGCTCACCGACCGCACGGTGGAGCTCGAGCGGCTCTCGGCGGAGTTGCTGCGTGCCAACCGGGCGAAGAGCGAGTTTCTCGCCAGCGTATCGCACGAGTTGCGCACGCCGCTCAACGCGATAGTCGGATTCGTGGAGATGCTGCGCGACGGCGTGTACGGGGAGATGACGCCGCGGCAGACATCACCGGTCGAGCGTGTGGCATCGTCGGCGACGCACCTGCGGCACCTGGTGGACCAGATACTCGACATCGCGAAGCTCGCCGCCGGGCGCATGGAGTTCCACACCGAACCGGTGGATGTGCGGGTACTGGTGACGGAGGTAGCAAGCGAGATCGAGCCTCTTCTCAACGATCGCGATCTCCTTCTCCAACTGCACCTGCCGCCGGCGCTCCCCCGGATCTCCACCGATCGCACTCACCTGCGTCAGATCGTGCTGAATTTGCTAGGCAACGCGATCAAGTACACGCCCGAGGGGGGTATTGTGATCGAGGTGCGGGCCGAGGAACCATCGGTGGCGCCGTCGCATTTCGTCGGCGGCGCGCCACCGTCGGCGGTGACCGGTGAGATCTCGAATGCGCCGCCGGCTTCGCGCTGGGTCTCGATATCGGTGCGCGACAGCGGGATTGGTATCGCCCCTAACGACTACGACCGGATCTTCGAGGAGTTCGAGCAGGTGAACGCCGGCCCGCGAACGGACTCGATGGTGCGGGGCACGGGGCTGGGGCTGGCGATCTCGCGGCGGCTCGCGCGCCTGATCGGCGGGGACGTGACGGTAAAAAGCGACCTGGGAAGGGGATCGACGTTCACCGTCTGGCTTCCGGCAGACGCCTAACAAGCTCTAGTCGCGGCCGAGGATGTTGCGCATTCGTCCGAACAGGCCCGCCTTGCGCTTGTCCTCGCTGTCAGGCGGCGCCTCGATCGCCCGGCTCAATGCGCTGGCGAACGTCACCACATCGGCAAAACGGCGCTCCGGCTCGCGCGAGAGTCCGCGCATGACGACTTCTTCGACCGCCTTGGGAAACCTGAGCTCGCGCCGGGCGGCGTTGAGCGGAATCGGCGGCTGCGACAGCAGCTGCGTGAAGATCTCCCGCTGATTCTTGCCCAGATAGGGAAAGCAGCCGGTCAGAAGATAGTATGCAATGGTCGCCAGACTGTACTGATCGGCCGCCGGCGTCACCAGGGCGCCGGACAGCGCTTCCGGTGCAACGTACATTAGCGTTCCGACGAAGAATCCGGCGCGCGTAAGGCGCTCCTCGGACGTCATGTCGCTGTCGGCAGCGATGCCGAAGTCGAGAAGCTTGGCCTGCCGCGACTCCGCATCGTACATCACGTTGTCGGGCTTCAGATCGCGGTGAATGATCCCCGCACTGTGCGCCGCCTGAACGGCATCGGCGATCTGTGAGACGATCGTCGCCGCTTCGGCGGGGGGCAGGGGGGCGTGCCGACGCGCATAGCGCTCCAGCAGCTCGCCTTTGGCCCACTCGATCGCAAGAAAATGGAGCCCCGATTGGGCCTCCCCGATCTCGATCGTCTGCACCACGTTGGGGTGCTGCACGCGGGTACCGTAGGTCGCCTCGCGCAGAAACCGGGCGATAGCCGTCCGGTCGGAGCGCAATTTTTCGCGCAGCACCTTAACCGCGGCCGTGCCGTGCGTAGGATGCTCGGCACGGTACACGATGGCGGTCCCGCCCTCCCCAATCAGCTGTCGCAGGGCGTACCCAGCCAGCATCGTCCCCGAAAGATCCTCGCGCGTCACGCCGCGAAGCTAACCCACCACTGAGGGCGCAGCAAGCAGCGACTGCGGAGTGAACACTCCCGGCGCCGCAGTGTAGATTGCCGATTACGCGCCCCCCCCTTCAAGGTCTCGCAATGCTCGTCACCCAACCGCGCCGCACACCGGCGGTGCTGCTCGTCGCTCTGATCCTTGCCGCCGCGTGCGTTCCGCGAACCAATAGCGGCACTCCGCAGCGTCCAGCCCCGAACGACGGTAGCGCGGTTCGCAGGGGAAGCGGAGGACTCGATCCCGTCGAGGCGTACGCAAACGCGGGGCTGATAGCCGAGGGGGACCCCATTCAGTTCGTTGGCGGTGTGACATATTTCGCCGGCGCCACCGCCGATTCCACGCTGATGATGGTCACCCTGTCGATGCTTAATCGCGATTTCACCTTCGCGCCGGAGCAGGACGGCTATCGCGGCCGGTATCAGGTCTCGCTCGAGCTGCGTCGCGGAGCGGAGGTCGCGCTCCACGTCGACGCCCGCGAATCGGTGCGCGTCGCGAGCTATCGCGAATCGACCCGGGAGGACGAGAGTCTCATTTTTCAGCAGTTCGTGCCCGCAGCGCCAGGCCAATACGTGCTCGCCATCTCGGTCCGCGACGAGGGGAGCGCGAGGAACGGACGTCACGAACTGCTGGTGAATATTCCGCGCATCACACCGATCGGCTTGTCCTCCCCGGTGGCGGTCTACCAGGCCACCCCGAGGACCACCCGCGATTCGCTCCCGGAATTGGTCGCAAATCCGAGGGCGACGGCGATCTTCGGCAGGGATACGGTCGTACAGGTCTACCTGGAGGGATATGGTCTGCCTCCGGAGACCCCAGTGGCGCTCGCCGCGATCAGCGATCAACAGGTAATCGTGTGGCGCGACACCATCGAGCTCGATTCGCAGTCGACGATCATGCGTGCCAGCGTCATCAAGCTGCCCGTTTCCGCGCTGGGCGTTGGGCGGGTCACGCTGAGCGCCACGCCCCTCGACGCAGCGGACACTGTAACCACCGCGCTGTTCGTGACATTCGGTGAAGAGTGGGCGATCAGCTCGTTCGAGGAGATGCTCAGCCTGCTGCGCTTCTACGCGAGCGATGCCCGGCTGGCGCAGTTGCGCGAAACCGCCGGCGAAGAGCGGGCGGACGCATGGGGGGCCTTTTACCGGGAGACGGACCCGGATCCGCGCACCCCCGAGCACGAAGCTCTGCGGACTTACTTCACACGCGTTCGGATCGCCAACCAGCGGTTCGGCGATGAGGGGCAGTCGGGATGGCTGTCCGACCGGGGCGAGGTTTTCGTGACGTTGGGCGAGCCCGACCAGATACTCGAGCAGGGCGACAACAGCTTCAATCAGCGCGGACGAGCGCAGATGTGGCGCTACAACCAGCAGCGGCTGCAGCTGGTGTTCATCGACCAGTCGGGCTTCGGCCGGTGGCGCCTAACGACCGGCAGCGAGGCCGACTTCAATGCAGCGGCGCAGCGGCTGCGCAAGTAATCGTCGCCACGCGGGCTGGTGAAGGCACGCTTTCTGAATGCGTGAGAGGCGTGCCCAGAGCATGTCTCATTCCGTTGCTGCTCCTCTGCGCCGTGGCATGCACGCCGGCGCAACCGGAGTCCTCCGATTCGTCCAACGGCGCCGTTGCCGCCGAAGCGTCGCCGCAGGCCCCGGCGCTCGATCCGCTCGTCGACAGTGCGCGCGCGCTCCTGTCCGCGGGAAGGCCATGGGCTGCCTATCTATCGCTGGCCCCTGCGTTGAAGGATTCGACGCGCCGTACGCCCGGAGTGGTGCTCACCGCGGCCAGTGCCGCGGCGGCGTGGGGCGGATGGGCGCATGTGGACGAACTCCTTGGCGCTGCCGCCTGGCCTGAGACCGCGGAAGGGGGAACGGCTCACCAACTCCTCGCGCGCGCCGCACTCGCCGCTTCGCGTGACTCAGCCGCCGCAAGGCACGCGGCCACGGCCCTCCGGGTCGCGGCCTCGGGAGAGCAGCGCGGCGAGCGAATGCTGTTGTATGCCAGAGCACTCGACCGGCTCGACCAGCTCGATAGCGCGCGGGAGGCTTACCTGGCGGCTGCCGCCGAGCTGCCCGCAGCACGCGACTGGTTGCGGTTGCGCGCCGCTTCTCTCAGCGCGGACAGCTCGGCGCGGCAGGGGCTCTATCGGGAGGTGATGAGCGCACCCGCCCGTGCCTACATCGCTCGAACAGAGGCGGGCGCGCGGGAACGCACCGACGATTTTGCCGGCGCCGCGCGCGCATTCAGGACGCTGGGCAGCGGCGGCGATGCGCTGCGGGCGGGCGCGCTGCACGCCATGCGCGCCGACGCGCCTCGCGATTCGCTGCGCTCGGCGCTGCTGGATGCCGTGCGCACACGCACCGGGAACGACGAAGCGCGAGTGGCGGCTGAATTGCTCGATCAATGGTTCACGCCTCACGCTGCGCCTGACGAGCTGCTGATCGCCCGCGCCCTGTCGCGAAGTGGGCCACTGGGTCGGGCAGCGCAGGGCTATGCGAGGGCGGCCGCGGCCGGACTGCTGACCAACGACGACAGGTACGCGTACGGTCGAACGCTGGCACGACTCAATCGCGACCGCGCCGCCGCCACCGAGTACGCGCGCGTGACGGGATCGGGAGCACTCGCCGCCTCGGCCGCCTATCAGCGTGGGCGCGCGCTGGTCGCGCTCGGCGAAGTTGCGAGCGCACGCGGTGTACTCCGCCGTGTGATCGCGGACTTTCCTGGCGACACGAGCGCCGGACTGGCGCTCTACCTGCTGGCGGACCTCGCGACCGATGAACAGCGCGACGCGGCCGCGCGCGATGCCTATCGAGAAGGTGCCCGGCAGTTCCCCGCGCTTTCACGAACTGCGCGAGCCCGCTTTCTCGCGGCGCTCATTGCCTACATAGCAGCGGATCACGCAACCGCCGCGCGCGAGTGGGATGCGCTGGCAGCAGATGATCCGAACGGACCGGAAACGGTGGCGGCACGCTACTGGAGCGGACGGGCATGGGAGCGGGCCGGCGACAGGGCAAAGGCCCAACAGCTGTGGCGGAGCATCCGTGAGGTCGAGCCCACGTCCTTTTACGCGTTCGCCGCGGCGCGACGCCTTGGCGAGGGCAGCTGGTCGCCCTTCGCCGACGCGTCCGCGCCGAAGGCCGAACCAACCCTGAACGCCGTGCTCGAGCGCGCGCTGCGTCTCGAGGAGCTCGATCTCGACTACGAGGCGCGACTCGAGTTCGCCCACTTCGAGCAGCTGGCCCGCGGCGCCGATTCGCTCACTCTGGTAGCAGCCGCGCGGCAGCTGGTGGCAGGGGGTCGGCCGTTCCGCGCGATACCGCTCGCCGCTGCCGCGCTTCCAGCATCTTCCGGCGCAGCGCGAGTGGACACCTACCGCGCGCTGTATCCGGCGCCATTGCTAGCGGTGATCCTCGCCGAGAGCCGGCGCAACGAACTGGATCCTGCGCTGTTCGCGGCGCTGATTCGACAGGAATCGTGGTACAATCCCCGCGCCACGTCAGGCGCGGGTGCGCGAGGTTATGCGCAGGTGATGCCATCGGTCGGACGCGCCGTTGCTCGTTCGCTCGACTTCCCCCACTGGGATCCCGCGCTCCTGTACGAGCCCGAAGCCAGCGTCACGTTAGGTGCCCGTCATCTGGCGGGATCGCTGCGCCGGTACCGGGATGAACCGCGCGCCCTCGCCGCATACAACGCCGGCCAGTCGCGCGTTCAGCGGTGGGATCGAAAGCTTGGCGTCGAGGACGTGGAGGTATTCATCGAGCGCATTCCATTCGTGGAGACCCGGGACTACGTGCGCATAGTGCTGCGCAACAGGGAGCTGTACCGCGCGCTTTATCCGGTGTTGCGCCAGGAGTGACCGCACCAGCGCTGGCGCTGCACCGCGAGCTGGCCCGAAAGGCGCTTCACCTGCTGAGCGCGTCCGCGCCGGTCGCCTACGCGGCCCAGGCGCCGCGCGTGATCCTAACGTGGATCCTCGCGGCAGCCGCGGTAGTCGCAATAGCCGTGGAAGTCACGCGGAGGCGGATGCCCACGGTTCAGCGCGTGCTCGACCGCGTGGCAGGCAATCTGTTTCGCCCCCACGAGCATGCCGGCGTGACCGGCGCTACGTGGCTGATTCTCGCGCTTCTCGTGGCCATTGCCGTTCTTCCACGCCCGGAGGCGATAGCGACGATGTGGGCGGCTGCGGTTGGCGATCCGGTTGCGGCCCTGGTCGGGCGCAGCATGGGGCGAATTCGTCTGCACCCCGATGGCAAGTCGCTCGAAGGGTCACTCGCGTGCCTTGGTGCGACGGCGCTGGGTGCATGGCTCATCGCCGGGTTGCCGGCAATCGTAGCGCTACTTGCGGGATTGGCAGCAGCGATAGCCGAGTGGCCTCGGCGGCCGCTGGACGACAACATTCGCATAACCGCCGTCACCGGTGCCACGCTGGTAGCGCTTCGGATGTTTAGCGTGGCGTAGATCACAAACTCTTGACAATTTCGCCCAAGGCTCCTATTTAGGCGCCGCGCGCCAGCCGGGCGCGTTCCGCCGAGGCCGGCGCACCGCAATGTCCTCGCGCGGGATCCGCTTATCGCAGGAGGAGGCAGGTCGAATGGCCAGCGGTAGAGTGAAATGGTTCAACGACGCCAAGGGTTACGGCTTCATTGAACAGGACAGCGGCGAGGATGTATTCGTGCACTTCTCATCCATTGAGATGGACGGGTTCAAGACCCTTGCCGAAGGACAGGAGGTACAGTTCGAGGTCAAGACC
This sequence comes from Gemmatimonadaceae bacterium, assembly GCA_051002815.1. GTDB lineage: Bacteria > Gemmatimonadota > Gemmatimonadetes > Gemmatimonadales > Gemmatimonadaceae > JALZIF01. Next base: position 1,628 of record JBPCLX010000204.1, on the reverse strand, counting down.
GGAGACAAGGGCTTGCACGCCGCAAACGTGACACGCCTCTGATCCGGCGTCGAATTCACCTGAGTCGCACTGCCTCCCGCCTGCCTCCCGGCAGGCGGTTGGCGTTTGTAGGGCGCGACGCGCGATGCGGGATGCGGGATCTGAGGCAGGATACCTCGAACCGCGACGGTGATGGCGCGTAGCTAATTTTCGGCGCATGACTTCCATCGCTCCACCGACAGCGCCGCGCCTCTTTCTCATCGATGGATATGCGCTGATCTATCGGGCCTTTTTCGCCATGATCTCGCGCCCGTTGCGGACGACCCGGGGTGAAAACACCTCCGCAGCGTGGGGTGTCGCGAACTTTCTTCAGCGGCTGATCACCACACACAGACCCGAGTACATCGGTTGGGTGCACGACAGCGGCCTTTCCTTCCGGCACGAAACCTATCCGGAGTACAAGGCGACGCGCGAAAAGCTCACCGAGGAGCTGCAGCAGGACTTCGATACGGGTATCGAGCGAATCGAACAGCTGCTCGACTGTTATCACATTCCGGTGCTGACGCTGGCAGGTTACGAAGCGGACGATGTGATCGGCACGCTTGCCGCTCAGGGTATCGACCAGGGCGTGAACGTGGTGGTCGTGAGCGGCGACAAGGATTTTCAGCAGCTCGTGCGCAGCGGGTTGTGGCTGTTGAATCCCGGGCTTGGGGGACCTGCCGGGGTCGATGAGCAGTGGGTGTCGACGGAGAACGCCGACGAACGGCTTGGCGTGCCCCCTGAGCGCGTCGTCGACTATCTCGCGCTGGTCGGCGACAGCTCCGACAACATTCCGGGGGTGAAAGGGATCGGCGACAAGACGGCCCGCGAGCTCGTCGAGCAGTACGGGCCCATCGAGGACATTCTCGCCCACGCCGCGGAGATCATTAAAAAGCGGCCGCGTGAGGCACTGCTGGCATCCGGTGACATGGCGCGCCTTTCGAAACAGCTCGTCACCATTCGGTGCGATCTGCCGGTCGCCCTCGAGCTGGACCGACTGCACGTCCGCGCACCCGACGAGGCGCGGCTGAGAGAGCTGCTGCTCGAACTGGAGTTCCATTCACTGGCGAAGGATGTGGTGCCGGCGGCACGCGGCGAGGCGGCGGGTGAGCGGACCTATGTGACGATCGACACTTCTGATGCCGTGCTAGCGGCGACCGAAGGGATGCGTAAGGCACCGTACATCGCGGTTGACACCGAGACCATCGTCGAAATCGGCCCTCCGCTGCCAGTCGATCCACTCCGTTCGCGACTGGTGGCCATTTCCATCGCCGTTGCGCCTGGCGAGGCGTACTACTTTCCTCTCGCTCATCGGCAGCATTACGGGGATGGCGAGCAGGTCGAGCTTCTCGCCGACGTCGCGGGCGACCGGGCACCGTCCGCCGCACCGGAGGATCGCGCTTCAGTCACGGTTACGGCGAAGCGCGGAGGGCGAACGCGAAAGACCACCGCCACCGCCCAGGCGCCGATGGCCATTGCGGCGCGGAGCCTCGCCGAGAACGGTGCGCGTGCGCCCCGCAACCTGCCACCGTTAGGGGCGCCGGAGATGGAGCCGCTGCGAGCGCTGCTCGAGGACGAGAGCGTTCGCAAGGTTGCTCAGAACGGCAAGG
>JBPCLX010000203.1:0-3898 GCA_051002815.1 Gemmatimonadaceae bacterium | reverse complement strand
TGCTCGCTTCTGATATAGAGAGGTTCATCGAGCGGCCCGCCGGCGCAGCCGACTCGCCGGAGCTACCAGAGGCGCCTCCCGGCGCCCCAATCGGTGAGCCCTCACTCGACTGGCTGACGCGGTTGGAACCTCCTTGCACCTTTTGGCAGATGCGCCCCTGGCACTGATGCTCAGGCTATCGTGCCGAAGGGCCCTTGGCGATGTCGCGTGGCTTGAAGGTCTCCATCGTGGCCGTGCTGTGCCGGAGTATGGCGGTCTGCGATTCGATGTAGACCTTCATCGCTCGCAGATCGGCCACGCACGCCTTTCGCATGCCCCCCATGAATACCCGGCCCAGCAACGCCCAAAGACGCGGCACCTCGGTGACGCGGCCGGTGAGAACGACCTTTGTACCGTCCCGTTCTTCGGTGAATTCGTAGACGTACTCGAATCGACCATGTTTGGCGCTACCCTGGGTTCCGTCGACCAGGAGGGCGACACGATTCGGACGGTCGGCGGAGATGACCTCGAACAGCTCGTTCGCAGTCTTGCCGAAATACTTTCGGGTTTCGCGAAATTTGGTACCGGGGCCGTATTCCCCACGCGTGATCTTGTCCATCCGGACAAAGTTCGGCAGCCACTTGCCGGCCAGATCCAGGTTGGTCGTCACGCCGTATACCACGTTTGGCGATGCGGCGATCCATTCCGCGGCGGTGAACTCCAGGGCCATGTTGCGCTCCGGTGGCGTGAGGGGAGGTACTATGATGATCGGAGCATGGAAATGCAACGGCCGGCCGGCCGGGGTGCGACGCGGGTGGTGCGACGCGTTTCTCCGATGCATGTTCGGTGGGCACGCTTCAGTCCACTGCGGAGGTGACCGATGAACATCCAGCGACAGGCGGGTTTCGGAGCATTCGGCGCGGCGGCGGGGATCGCGGTACTGTTCGCTGCATTCGTGTGGTGGACGATACCTGGACCGGGCACGGGAATGGATCGAACGAGCGCGGTGGTGGCGTGGATCAGCGTTGGCGGGGTCGCACTCGCGTTGATCGCCGCACACGTGCTCATTGCGAGAGTGCTGGTGAAGGGAGCGCAAGACGGCCATGGCGGCACCAAGGAGCGCGGCCGGTAAGTTTCAAGCTGGTTCACGAACGGTCCGAATCTCTCGATAGGCAGGCGCGTACTATCCGCTTGGAGAGCGCGTCCCATTTTGAAGAACCGTTTACTCGATTCCCCTGTTCCTCGCGAGGGCTGCATGTGGATACGAATAATGCGACGCGCGGTCGTTGCGCTGCTGGCGGCAGCGCTGATCGTCGGGTGCAAGAAAAAGGAGCCAACCGCACCGCCCGACGACGAGGAGCCCGTTGCGACGATGGTCCGATAGAAAGAGTGGCGTCGGGAGTCTCCGCGGGGGATCGGGGCGGTAGCTGACAGCTGTCGCGTGCAGAAGGCCGTGCCGGTCACCAGGCGAACGAGAGCGGGCCGCGGCAACCGCCGTGGCCCGCTTCCGATTTTCCTAACCTCGACCCTCGCCCACCCTTCAGTTCGACACGGTTGCCGGCTTGCTGGAGTGTTTGTCGAACCACTGCTGAAGGTAGAGTTGCGAACGGATGAAGTTCGACGGCTTGGATGAGGTGCCGTGCCATTCGTCGTTGAATCGGATCATTGCAGTCGGGACCTTGAGGATTTTCAGCGCCTGATAGAACTCCTCGGTTTGCGAGATCGGCGTGCGCAAATCCATGACGCCGGTCATCAGCATTGTCGGTGTCTTGACGTTGCCCACGTGCATGAGTGGTGAGCGGGCGAGGTGCTCGGTGGGATCTTCCCATGGAAGCTTGGCGAAGTTGCGATACCACGACGAGCCATCGGTGGTGCCCACGAAGCTCAGCCAGTTGGTAACCGGACAATTGGCAGACGCCGCGGCGAAGCGGTCGGTCTTTCCGACGATCCACGAAGTCAGCACGCCGCCGCCGGAGCAGCCGTAAACGAACAACTTTGCGGGATCTACGTAGCCTCGCCCAACCACGGTGTCCACGCCCGCCATGAGATCATCGTAGTCCTTGCCGGGATACGCATTCTTGATGGCGTTGCCGAACGCGCTGCCATAGCCGGTGCTGCCGCGCGGGTTGGTGTAAAGCACAACGTATCCTTTAGCGGCATGCTCCTGCCACGCGAAGTTGAACCCGACGTTGTACATGGAATGCGGCCCGCCATGGATCGACAGGATCATCGGATATTTGCGCGTGGCGTCGAAGTCCGGCGGCTTGATGATCCATCCTTGGACCCTGAAACCGTCCGCGGACGGATACCAGATTTCCTCTACCTGGCCGAGCCGTTTTCCGGCGAGCACATCATCGTTGACGCTGGTGAGTGCGCGTGGCTGGGGGGCGCGCGCGGTGAACACCACGATCTCGCTTGGCCGCTGGGCGGAAGACCGCACGCCAACGATCGTGCCGTTGCGCGCAATGTCGCTGGTGGTGAGCACGTGCGTGCCCTCGGTGACCGCGCGGACCTCGCCGCCTAACGTAACACGGTGCAGATTGCGAGATCCGGCGTTCTCGGCCGTGAAGTAAATCGCGCTGCCATCCGCCGCCCAGGCTATCCCTCCCGGCGTACGGTCGAACTCGGTCGTGAGCGCGCGCGGGCTGGACCCATCGGCGTTCATCACATAGAGCGCACGGTCCTTCCAGGTGGCATCGGTGGAATCGTAGCCCGAGTAGGCGATCATCTTGCCGTCGGGGGAAGGCACCGGAGAACCGTCGGGCCCCTTGCGGTTCGTGAGCTGCCTGATTGCTCCGGTAGCGGCGTCCACCGTGTAGATGTCCGATTCGCGCCAGGAATACTCGGCGTCCTCCACGCGCAGGGCCGTGAACACCAGGGCCTTCCCATCAGGCATCCATTCCGCGTCGTTATGATCCCAGTCGCCGCTGGTGACCTGTCGGGGGGTACCGCCGTCGGCCGTGACGACGAACAGGTGGCGGAAGCCGTCATCGACGAATCCCTGGCGGTCGCGGCGATAGCTCACGCGCTCGACTACGCGAGGCGGCTCAGTCCACTTGCCGCCCTTGGGCTTGAGGCCACTGACCTTGCCCTCCACCCCCCAGCTGTGCTTCTGCGGCACCAGCATGCGAAAGGCTATCGATTGCCCATCCGGCGACCACTTTATTTCGGATGGCGTTTCGGTAAGCCGGGTGATCTGGGTCGTACCTTCCGCGTCGAGCCATTTGACGAAGATCTGCGTTCCCGCGGGCTCGCCTGTCGTGAGGTAGGCGATGCGAGTTCCGTCCGGCGACCACTGCGCATCGGCGCCCTCGGCGAGAAAGCGATTACGAGATCCGTCAGCGTTCATGATCCAGAGCGACGATTCCCAGCGGTCGTTGAGCTTGTCGACCCAGCGACGCGTGTAGATGATCTGGCGGCCGTCGGGAGAGAGGCGGGGATTCTGCACATCCTCCCATTCGAGGTAGTCCTCGATCGACAGTCGATCGCGGGCGGGAGCCGCCTCTTGTGCGGCGCCAATGGGAGCGACGACGAGGATGGCGATGGCGAGCGCGATTGAAGGGAATCGGCGGAGCATTTGACTAGGGGCTAGGGGCTGGGGGCTAGGGGATAGGGGCCAGGGCTGCAGAAGGGAGATACGATGAAGCACCGGGACTCCGCAATGGAAGATCTCTGCTCGCTTGTCCGATTCAAGGTTTCTTCGGTTCCCTATTTGCTGAGAGGAGCGAAGAATTGGCAACCAATCTTCCCTGACGACTCTGGACTATGCTGAGAATCAAGGCACTCGTTCCCTTGCTTGGGCTGGCGTGCGCGAGCGGAGCCGCCACTACGAGCGACACAATCGTCGCGATGGGGGGGACGTCCGCGTTCGCGTGCGATTCCGCCAATGGAGGTATCACACTGGCCCGCGGCTTTTGCG